>JAOTYN010000317.1 GCA_029861825.1 Cyclobacteriaceae bacterium | reverse complement strand
GCTAATTTTGAAAAAGCCGGACTGTCTGAATATATCGACGCCCGGTTGGCCAATGCTCACCACCTGGTAAAAGAACTGGAGGGCCCCTTTGACTTCGTCTTTAGTGATGCTGATAAGGAATGGTATATCAACTATTTTAAAGATGTATCTCCCAAGTTAGTTTCGGGCGGGTGTTTTGCCGCCCACAATGTCCGTGGTTTGCGTAGGGGAATGGTGGGTACCGTAGAATACCTGAAATATGTACAAGGTTTGGAAAATTATACCACCTCTGTTGATAACTCTGGTGGTGGAGTAGCCATCACCTATAAAAAGTAAATCATTACAGCTAAAACCAATGAAACTACTATTAGTAACCGCTTTACTAGGCATCTGCTGCCCATTTAGCTTTGCACAACGCGCCATAACCAATATCCAGGGCGATCTTTACCGATTCCAAAACAATGCCCATTATTCTGTATTTCTGGTCACCGGGAAAGGGGTAATCGCCACCGATCCAATCAATGAAGAAGCAGCCTCCTGGTTGAAAACCCAGATCAAGCAACGGTTCAATCAACCAGTAAAGTATGTCATTTACAGCCATCATCATGCCGACCACATCAGCGGAGGACAGGTCTTTGATGAAGCGGTCTTTGTAGGGCACAGCCTCACTAAAAAAGCGATAGCGCAGGAAAATATCGATGTCCCCTTACCTCAAAAAACTTTTGATGATAAAATGACCCTAATATTGGGAGGTAAAGTAGTGAAATTATTCTATCCGGGTAAAAGCCATTCCGACAATTGCATTATCATGCTTTTTCCTCAAGAAAAGACCATTTTTGCCGTTGATTTCATTTCCATAAAACGTTTGCCCTATCGCACACTGAACAACTCCTACTTCCCTGACTGGATGGAAGCCATCAAAAAAGTAGAGGCATTGGATTTCGAGGTGCTGGCACCCGGTCATGGAGAGCTGGGTGGCAAAGCCGAGGTGACGGAACATAGAAAATATCTCGAGGCGCTATTTACCGCTGTAAAACAGGCTCATACTCAGGGTCAATCCCTGGACGACATGAAAAAAACCATCTTGCTGGAGTCCTATCAGCATTTAGGACAGTATCAGGCCTGGCGTGAAATGAATATTGAGGGAGTTTACAATTTCCTGTCCGGGCCTTCGAAATAGTCTAGGCAGCCTCCTCCTAGAGTTTTTGAAAAACAGCACAAATTGTGTATTTACTGAAACAAAATTGTAATCAACATCTTAGCGTATGGACTTACAGCTTAAAGGAAAAGTAGCCGTTATAACCGGTGGTACAGTAGGAATTGGACTGGCGGTAGGCCGGGCACTAGCTGAAGAAGGGGTAAATCTGGTGATTTGTGCCAGGAACCAAGAAAGACTAGCACAGGTGGTAGACGATTTGAAAAACACCTACCAGGTAGAAGTCGCAGGTATCAAAGCCGATGTGAGTAGGGCCTCAGAAATACAGGGGTTTGTTGACCAAATCAAAGCCATTTACCAAGGAGTAGATATTCTCATAAATAATGCTGGCGTAGGCAGCGATGAGAAAATAATGGACGCACCGGATGACAAATGGCAGTATTATTGGGACCTTCATGTGATGGCTGCGGTGCGTTTGTCAAGGTCGTTGATCCCCCTTATGCAAAATAATGGTGGAGGAGTGATTTTAAACAACTCTTCAATCTGTGCCAAACAGCCATTGGGTTATGAGCCTATTTACAACACCACCAAGGCAGCTTTGTCTATGTTCTCCAAGTGTCTGGCCAATGAAGCCATCAGCTACAACATCCGGGTAAACACCGTCAATCCAGGATTAATCATCACTCCTGACTGGAGAAAAACCGCTACTAATCTAGGGAAACAAGAAGGGATCAGCGCCGATAAGTATCTGGAACGTTTGGCTAAGGAAAAAACCCCTATAGGACGGTTCGGCACCCCCGAGGAACTAGCCAAATTCTTTGTTTTTCTCTGCTCACCACAAGCTAGCTATTGCCTGGGTTCCACCTACTATGTAGATGGAGGATGGCTCAATGTGGTGTAATGGATTATAGAACTTGTGAACGCGGGGGTAATTGGTCAAAGCGGAGATAATTAATGAGAACTTCGGGCTGATGATTCCATTCGCTGCTTGGCAATGGGTTAAATCTGCGATTTAGGGGACCCCTCCACCCACCCAATTTTAAATTATTATTTCGGAGTGTCAATTACTGAAACCCACATGATTTTCTTTACCTTGACGATTGGCAATGCCTGTGAGTTAGGCTCAGGGAAACAATGTTGATAGGATTACCCGCCGTAAAACAATCAAGTGTCAATACCTGCTCAGTATTCTAAAATCTCTATCTTCCGGAAATCAATGGGATGGCTATTGGATTGCAAAGAGATGTATCCTGAGGTAAGATGATCATTGCCATCCTCAATAAGGTCACCTGCAAACTCATGATCGGGATCATACCTGGGGCTAGAATAGGTGATGATCTCTTCTCCATTTACATAGTGGGTAATCACAGAGTCTCTTACCTCAATTTCCAGAGTTACCCACTGGTCGCCATGAAATGTTCTTTTCACTTCCGGAGGTGTACAAAACGATGGATTTCGGGACCCATTTATCTGCACGTAAGTACCAATAGTACACACTTCTCCAGTGGGTCGTTCGTCGGTCCCATTACCTCCGTGAAGATTATACTCCAGGCAAACCGGAAAAGATTGACCTGGTTTCATAGATTGCGGTGATTGCCCATGGAATTGCACACCACTATCACGGTAGCCCCATTCAGGAGCTCCGGGAGCGGTTTCCCCTACGAAACGATATTCTATTTTGAGTCGGTAATTCGAAAAGGGTCGATTAAAGTATATGGCTCCGAATTGATCGTCGTAGCTTTGGTATTCATGGTAGCGGATCTTTAGGATACCACTATCCACCTGGAACGTATTTCCATAATTTTCACCTAATTCCTTTCCCCGAATACGAATGGTCCAACCAACTAAGTTATTTCCATTAAATAAGCTTATCCACTGAGGAGAGGTTGGTTCAGGTTCCGAAGCTTCCCGTGGCTGACAAGAAGTAAAAAGAAGAAAGCCTAGCAAGAAAATTGAGATTGTTTTCATTGTATGAATGGGTAAAATAAAAAACCGGTAAAAAATACGCCTATCTGCCGGCAGGGATTACTAGTTAACTGCTGAATCGTCAATGGTCCAGTTTCTTAATCCCAATATAGTATGCAGGAATCTTTTCACCATTTGAAGTAATAAAGTAACTGCTCATTTTATGTTCCCCTTGGTTCAGTGGGCCTTGAAAGACCACCGCAGGCTGCTGCGGATCTACCGTTACCATGAAAGTGGTGTCTGCTAATTCCACTAAAGCATGGGTCGCTTCCACCCCCCTACCGATAGGAACTCCATCACTGAAAGCGGAGGGAGGCATCCGCTGGGCTTTGCCGTTAATGGTGAGCCCACTTTCGTTGGGATAACGACTTAGACTAAATCGATAATCACCCTTCTCTACCACCTTCAAGTTGTAGTGACCTTGTGGATGATAAATGGCTTCGCGAATCATGGTTTGATTCCACGGAAGCCCTTCGGTAGTGTGCAGATCATGAATGGTTAACATTACAGAATCTGCTTTCTCGTGACCCACTGGTATTAAGGCATATTTAAAGTCTGGCTCGATGCTGGTCCACCACTGTTCATAGAACTCTTGCATTTTCTCAACTTGCTGAGGATGATGGTCCGCCAGATTGTTGGTTTGCCCAGGATCATCGAAAAAATTATAAAGCTCATTGCCATTAATCAGCCTCCACTGGGTAGACATAACACAGCTCTTTTGACCTTTTTGGGGCCATTGGTTTCGTTGAGTATCAATGACCAACATCCGGTCAAGCTGATCTACCTCTCCTGACAGGATCTTGACCACACTTGTTCCATCTAAGGGCTTGGCCGGTGTGTAGGAAATTTCACATAACTCCGACAAGGTTGGTAATAGATCCACATGAGCCACTAGTTCATTTATACTTTCACCATGTGTAAAGTTACTTTGCGGCCAACGTATGAAAAACGGTACCCGATGCCCTCCATCGTAATGACTGGCCTTAGTACCGCGTAGGTTGGCATTGTAACCAACCCATTCATCTTGATCCTTGAGGTAGGTTATCCCTTTGGCTGTTCCGTTGTCGGTAGTAAATATCAGTATGGTATTCTCCGAAAGCCCCGATTGGTCTAAGTAGGTAAGCAATTTCCCAAAGTTATGGTCTATGTTGCTTATCATCGCGTAAAAACGCTTTTGCTCCTGGGTAAGGGGCGCTGCTTCATACTGCTTAATATACTCTGGTGGCACATTAAAAGGTGAGTGAGCCGCATTAGTAGCCAGGTACAAAAAGAACGGGCTTTCATGGGAGTTATTCAAGAAACGTATAGCTTCATTAAACCAAACATCGGTGCAATACCCTTTGAACTTTTCAGGAGAACCATTCCTAAAATAGGTATCATCGAAATAGTCGTTCTCCCAGTAGTCTGGAGTTTGCCCAATTCCTCCGCCACCATGATATAGTGCTGTTTGAAAACCTCGATCATGCGGCCGGAAAGGATAGTTATCACCTAAATGCCACTTGCCAAACATGGCCGTTTGATAGCCATTGCGGGCAAATACTTCGGCCATGGTTTCCTCATCTTCTTGAAGTATGGAACATCCCGCAATGGTATGCCAGGCATTATTTCGATTGGCATTGCGACCAGTCATTAATCCCGCTCTGGTAGGCGTACAAGTGGTTCCCACATGGAAATTGGTTAACTCGAGGGATTGGGCGGCAAACACATCCAAGTTGGGGGTTTTGAGCCATGGATTGCCATGATAGCCCAAATCCCCATAGCCTTGATCATCGGTGACCACTAGAATGACGTTGGTTTTGCTGTTTGTATTTGAAATTGAATCCGAATATTGGGTATCTTTTTGGAGGCAACATTGCAGGATCATCATTACCAAACAACATCCAAGGAATTGCCCCAGATAATTTCTACTTATTATCAGTGTGGTTTTGAGCCCGACCGCTGTGGGAATTACTTTTTCAAATAAATAATTTGGCAATATGACCCTTACAAAACCAAGTTCTAACATAGTACGTGAGTCCGGTTATGGAGGAAATTCAGCAACCGTATTACAAATGAACTCTAAAAAATTTTTTTAATTCCATATTACTTTTCTTTCTTATTAAATAACAGTATTACTACAAAAAATGAAGCTGCATCTTATTCTAGCCAGCTTAGCGCGAAAATAAAAACCTCATTATGGTGATCCCA
>JAOTYN010000017.1 GCA_029861825.1 Cyclobacteriaceae bacterium | reverse complement strand
CTATGGCCAAAGAGATTGAAGAGAAGTCAGATTCAGTATTTTGCCTACTGGGCATGACTCCCTTAAATCTTAAGATGCAGCGCAGGAGAGGCTATCACGAAACGGAGACTGTTGGATTTGGGAAAATCCTAAATCCCCGCAAACAACTTAAGAAACTATTAAAAAGTGATCTGATCGTTTCAATACTGAATCCGGTGGTCAAACTCATGTTTAGTTTCGTGGATGTAATCTTACTTTCATTTATTAACTCAAAGGGAGTTTATGAAGTAAAGCAGTTTGATGACCGATTCAATGAGCTTAACCAACGCTTGATGGAAAAGACCGCTATCAGTTCGGTACGTGATAAAGACTATTTAAATTGGAAATACATCGATCGTCCCTATCCACGTGAAAAAGTACTGGCAGTAGATCGGCAGGGTGAACTTAAAGGGTTTATTATTGTAGGACCCTCACCCTATAATAAACTAATGGATTCAGGACGTATTGTTGACCTTTGGGCGGATCCCGAAGATCAACAAACCGTCAGGGCCCTTTTAAAAGCGGCTATTCAATATTTCAAAACCATCAAATCCCATCAGTTAACCTGTGTATCAAGCGATCCCAGATTTAAGAAGTCCTTCAAGAGATTGCTTTTCTTGGAAAAGCCCGGAAAGACATTTATGATTGGCAATTTGGATAAAGTTGACATTGACAATGAGCGACTCAAGGATATCAGGAATTGGCATGTCACCTATGGTGAATCCGATGCCTATATGCTAAATACTTAAAAAAGTTGTGGTCGTAAGGGATTGTCAGCAAAATATTATCTGTATACTCCCACAAAAAATGATACCTTAGGATTATAAAGCGCACTACCCCAATAAACTTTGAAGACTGCTCGAAACCACTAAGTAACTTTATCAGAATTAAAGTATTGTTTCCAGTTAATGAGAGAAATAAAGAGCACCATTAGAGATTTTATCGTACGTAAGATAATGTTCAAGGAAGATTCAACCCTATTGGATTTCGACGAATTGTTATTAGAAACGGGAATAGTGGATTCCGTGGGCATAATTCAATTGACTGAATTTTTACAAGCAGAGTTTAAAGTTAGTATCAAAACCCGCGATATGGTCATGGAAAATTTTACCAACGTTGAGGCTATTTCAAGCCTGGTGCAAAATCTTGTGGACCAGAAGAGGTCAACCTAACTTTTCTAGGTGATTAACAATCCTGGTACTGGCCTTGCCATCCCAAAGAGCCGGTATAGTACCGGTTTTCCAGTTTCCGGATTGTAACTTATCAAAGGCTTCCGAAATATGTTGTTTATTAAATCCCAGAAGAACATTGGTGCCTAATTCTATGGTTTCAGGTCTTTCGGTATTTTCCCTTAAAGTCATACAGGGCTTTCCTAAATAAGTGGTTTCCTCCTGGATCCCACCGGAATCGGTCACTACCCCTAGGCTGTGCTTTATTAAATACATGAATTCCAAATAACGCAAGGGTTCGGTAAACACGATGTTGGTGAGATTTGCTTGCAAGTTTTTAAGGATCTGCCGGGTGCGCGGATGTACTGGGAAGATGATGGGCTGCTGGCTGCTGGTATCCAATAACTCAAGTATCTCCTTCAATTTTTTTTCTTCGTCCACATTGGAAGGTCGATGAAGGGTCATTACCAAGAACTGCTCATTGGCAATTTCTCGTTCGTCCAGAATTTTAGGTCGCTCCAATCTATCCAAATTGGAAATAAGAGAATCGATCATGGTGTTTCCCACAAAAAAGATCTTATCGCCTGCGGCTCCCTTGGCCACCAAATTGTATCCGGCCTCCGGGGTGGTGGTAAAAAACACATCCGCTAAGGCATCGGTGGCAATTCTGTTGATCTCCTCGGGCATTCTTAAATCGTAAGATCGCAGCCCAGCCTCAACATGGATAACTTTGGTATTTAATTTCTTGGCTACCAAGGCACAAGCCACTGTAGAATTTACATCACCTACTACCAGCACATAGTCGCAGGGGTTATTGACCAACTCTTCCTCGAACTTTATCATAATATTCCCCGTTTGCAGGGCTTGGGAACCGGATCCAACACCGAGGTTGACATTGGGTTGGGGAATATTTAAATCCCTAAAGAAAGATTTGCTTAAGTTATCATCGTAATGCTGCCCGGTGTGTATGAGTCGGTATGAAATATCATTTGAGCTATTTTCCAGGGCATGGATAATAGGAGCAATTTTCATAAAATTAGGTCTGGCACCGGCTACTAGAGTTAGTCTCATTTTGAAGGATTTTTGCAGATCGGCGTAAAAATACAATTATAAGTGGAATTTCTAATTTGTTTAAAGATATATGTACTTTAGCATTCCTGGGTGGCTATCATTATAGGCTGCCGCATCAGCACATGACTCCTTAACATTCAACAATGAATAAACTAAGTGTAGGCTTAATTACAAACTCCTATGTCATAGCTAATTGGCAGAGTAAAGCGCTAAATAGCATTATAGGATCATCCTACGCGGACCTAACGTTGGTAGTAGTACCTGAGGCCCCAGTAAAAGACCCCAACCAAAGAATTGAAGAATCCCTTTTTTACCGGGTCTATCAGCGATTGGAAAAGACCAAGTTAAAACGCCCACCTACAGCACGCCGGACTGTTGATCTTTCCAAGACCCTATCCGCATTACCGGTCGTTAAGATAAAACCCGGTCAAAACCAAAAGCAAATTCCAGCAGAACAATTGGATTCTATTAAGGAATTTAACCTGGATGTGCTTATCGATTTTAGCAGCCTCACCTTACCGGATGAGTTATATGAGATACCTAAATATGGAGTTTGGTATTTGACATTCTGTGGTTCCCGGGAGGCCCCCGCAGGTTTTTGGGAAGTGCTGAAGGGCTTGTCCTATACGACCTCGGAACTGGTAATGCAATCAGGCCCCCAACCGCAGATCGTTATCCAATCCTTTTCCCAAGTGGTGCCATTTTCTGTAAAACGCACCGCAGAATTTAATTACTGGAAGAGTGCCAGTTTCATTCCGCGCATGATGCGCTTGCTATATGAAAAGGGTCCCGAAGGTTTTAAGCAACAAGTAATGATGCCCGACCGTGTTGAAAAAAATAAGGGTTATCGATTCCCTAAGGGGATATATGTACTGGCGCTGATCGCGGATTTCTGCAAAAAGTATTTGCATGAGAAAATATTTAATCGCTTTTATTCGGAGCAGTGGATACTACTTTATCAAATCAACGACCAATATTCAGATGCCTTTGGTGATTACAAAAGACTAGTGCCTCCGAAAAATAGGTTCTGGGCCGATCCCTTTATCTATCAAAAAGACCAGGAATACTATATCTTTCTGGAGGAATCCCTCATGGGGAAACAGAAGAAGGGCTTTATCTCCGTGATGACAATGGACCAGTTGGGCAATTTCAATGAACCTCAAAAGATTATAGAACAGCCCTATCATATGTCCTATCCCTTTCTGTTTGAATGGCAGGATGAATTGTACATGCTTCCGGAATCCAATGCCAGTGGCACCATCCAGCTCTATAAGTGCCAGGAATTCCCCCATAAATGGGAGTTCCATAAAAACTTAATGAAAGAGATCCTGGCGGTTGATTCCACGCTTCTATTTCACCAAAACAAGTGGTGGTTATTTGCTAATATTAGTGAAAACCCCGGCAGCTCTACTTGGGACGAACTTTTCTTGTTTTCAGCAGACAGCCCCTTAAGTGATCATTGGAGGCCGCATCCTCTGAATCCCTTAGTTTCTGACCTTAGGGGGGCCAGACCAGCGGGAGGAATTATTCAACGAGATGGTAAGATCTACCGGCCGGCTCAAAACTGTGCGGTGCGATATGGCTACGGTCTAAAGATGTATGAAATTGTGACTTTAAGTGAAACTGACTATAAAGAAGTCGAAGTAGCTTCTTACGAGCCTCTATGGGATCCCCAGATACGGGGATTTCATACTATAAACAGGGAAGGTAAGCTGACGTTAATTGACGGGATTCTCCGAGAATCAAAATTTTTTTAATACCTGCTTTCAGATTAATCTGTTTTCAGAGAGATGATCTGATATATCCGCATCTCCGGATATTCAGGAATATCATAATAAAAACAGTCCTTGATCAAGCGGGTGCTCTTGTCAATTTTCACAATTCGAGCCAAACCTTTATCATCTCCGGCCCAAGCGGATTGCCCCACAAAGATATCATCACCGTTGATACAGAGCCCACGGGTCCAATAGCCCCCTCTCTTATCGCTTTGGCCGATCATCTTTCGGTAGGTGAACTTGAGGAATTCCTTAAAATTATCATAGCGTATCCTGTCCTTTTCGCTGGCAGTTACCCTTTTGCGGAACCCCACCTTTTGATTGGAGTTTATAGCGGCTATGGAAAGATTATTGGTTTCGGTTACCCACACGGTATCTCCGTCCCACAGTCCGTCATGAGGGCCAAACAATCCCTGATAGTGCAGGCTTATATCTCCATCTTCCAAAGCCTTTTTATTTAAGAAATCCTCCTTTTTAAATTTGCAGATGCGGCCGTTATTGTTCTTTTCACCTCTACCGGTTACATAAACGTATTCATCTTTAACCTCCACGTGATTAACGTGATATTGACGGAATCCCCGAAAATCTTTGCCCTTGAACCTCCAATCCATTTCCTTATCCACCTCAGATCTCGGGGTGTAAAATTTAGTTTCAGGCATCCATAAGGAAGCCAGCGGCGTTCCTTCGAAATCATATAGAATCACTGCATCTGGATAGGAAGAGGTCACCCAAATACCCTGTTGATCTACATAAATCCCATGTAAATCCGACATCCATTGATGGCTTATTTCCTTTTCAATCTCCAGGTTTTGCTTATCGATAATAAAAATTTTGTTCCAGGAAGCCGTGTAGATTTTACCTTGGTACTCATAAAGACCTCGCAATCCGGGTTTCAACCTTCCGCCATCATTTTTGTTGGTGGCCTCCACCGGAGTATCAATTTTTAATTGATTAATGATATGCCCATCGGTTTGATCAATTTCGATTAGCAATCCGAACGGGGTCGGTTCATCGTTTTTATAAGATTGTGTAGATACAAGCAGACTCATGAAAGGAGATAAAAGAGGTTAAATTTATGGCCATTCTGGGCACCCAAAAAATGACGTGTTGTAAAAAAGACAGCTCTCAAAGTTAAAATATCATTTGTGGCCGAACTTATATATTTCAATATTTGTTCTAAATTACTTGTAATATAAATTTTCCGGTAAAGAAAATAAATATTCCGATAATCTAATAATTGAGAAAATGCTCAGCCTCCCTACCACGCAAAAAATCAATGATTTTTTGTGCCTGCCTTCTTTTGTAAGTGTCACACTTATCTTTGGCCTCCTTTTTACAGTAATGTTAATCAGTTGCGAAAATTCCGATGAACCCGACCTGACCATTGGGCCTGGGCCCAATCCTCCTAATCCTCCTGATCCGCCAGATCCCATAGATTTCGGCCCGGATCCCACCGGAGGTAAACCGGAGGGTCTTCCGGCATTTCCGGGAGCGGAAGGTTTCGGATCCACTACTATCGGTGGCAGGGGTGGCGCAGTGGTGGAGGTCACTAATTTAAACGATAGCGGACCAGGAAGTTTTAGAGAGGCTGTTGAGACAGCAGGTCCACGCATCGTAATATTCCGTACCGGGGGTACTATTCAATTGAGATCCAAAATAACCATTACCGAGCCATTTATTACTATTGCGGGACAAACCGCACCGGGAGACGGCATTACCTTCAGGGATGCTGATATTAGAATCAGTACCCACGATGTTATCCTTAGAGGAATTCGGGTAAGGGTAGGGGATGTAAATCAAACCGAAGACTGGGATGGCATTGTACTGCACACACCCTTTAACCTAGAGGTTTATAACGTAATTGTTGACCACTGTTCGGTGAGTTGGGCTATTGATGAGAACATCAGCACTTTCGGTCTGGGTGCCAGAGTAAGGGATTGTACCTTTTCATACAACATCTCCAGCGAAGGTCTGGAGGACAGTCATCACAGGGATGGGCCGCATTCCAAAGGTATGCTGCTTACTAAAAATAACTGCAGGACGGTATCCGTACATCACAACCTATTTGCCCATAACGTTGGTCGGAATCCCAAAGTGGCTTTGGACGTCACTGCAGAAGTGATCAACAATGTAGTTTATAATTTCGGAGCTGCAACCAGGCTCGATCCCGGATCAAGTGCCAATGCTATTGGCAATGTATACATACCGGGACCCAACACATCACCGACAGTAATGGGAGAAACCAACAAAGGAATTATGTTGGGCCCGGTGTCGGGGTTTCCAGAGATGCTGCTTTATGTTTCTGAAAATATTGGACCCGGTAGGGAGATCAATGAAGGTGATGATTGGCTGGCTGTTGGCGGTGGTAGTGAAAGCCTACACCGTTCCACAGAGCCTGTTCCCACTTTTTTTCCTTCAGAGATAAATCACCACTCCGTAGATGAAACGCTTGATGTAGTGCTGGATAATGTAGGCGCCATCGCACCGCACCGGGATCCCGTGGACATACGAGTAATACAAGAAGTACGATCCGGCACCGGGCGAGTGATTAATTCACAAGAAGATGTTGGGGGCTGGCCTTTTATGGACAGCGGCACCGCGCCCACCGATACTGACGGTGATGGCATGCCCGACGAATGGGAAGTTGAACAGGGACTGGATATTAATGATCCTTCAGATGGAAACCTGGACAGTAATGAAAACGGCTATAGCAATATAGAAGAATACCTTAATAGTTTTTTCGAAGAGTTGTAGGCTAATCGATATAGCCCAGTTTTTTCATGTTATCACCGGCAATGGACAGGAAAATGTCCTTAGTTTTTTGATCTAATTGTTTGATTTGGTTTTCATTGATATCGGAGCGAATGTGTTCGTGTAATTTATCAAACTCATACCAGAACACCTGTCTATCATGACCCTTCATAAGTTTGTGCTTGCCTTCCTTATCCATAACGGCCTTTGATTCCAAGCGCACTTTTTTAATATCACTAAAGTCAATCCCAGCAATCTGATATAGGTTGGTCATGAACTGCTGAGGATTGGAAACCATGTCTTCGTACCGGACAATATGATAATTAGGCAATTTTTCACGGTTGCTGAACATCTTGTCTACTACGGCATTGAAATTATGTCCCATTTTTTCAACGGGATAACCCCTGCGGGTACGGCCTTCACAAATGGCCAGCCCGTTTCTTACTAAAGCAAAAAAGGTGGCGTCCGGGTACATCTCGTTCAATAATTCCGCGGTAAAAGTAATGCCGTCCAGTCCTTTGGAAAGCAAGCGGCATTCCGCCAGTTGTTCACGGGTATATTTAACCCCTTCATATTGGTACAAGTTATGAGATTCTATATTGGCGATGAATCTACCGTGGTAGAATATTTTGTCGATATAGTTCTTTAAGTAATCCGGTACCTTTTTTCTGGTCTCATAACCATGGGCGTTAAATATGTCCTGGCCGGCCAATATTCTAATGGGATAGTCATAAAACAACCGCTTTTTTATGCGTAACCACCCTTTGTCGAAACGCGTACCGGGCTTGAAAACCTTGTGGGTTTCGCCGGATGAGATACATACGCCAGGATGGGATATTAAAAGATTGACTAATAAATTGGTGCCTCCGCGAGCAAAACCATTCAAAAAAATAGGTCGTTTATTTAACACGTCAGTTACTTAATTTAATTTGGTAGATTCTTTTTACGTTGCTTCTTCCCTTTTTTCTTTCTGCCAATTAGCTGGTATACCTTATCCACAATTAAGCGATCTTCTGTGGACAGCTTTAATAAGATAATGGTCCCGAAAAAAACAATTACCAATATTACAGCTAAAGTTACTAGCTGCAAAATCGGTGACTGCACAAATACCAGTTGACGCAGCACCAAGGTGACTACCAAAGCCAGCAGAGTAGCCACTATTGGTTTCCAGAAACTTGCATTGAAAGGCAAGATCTTATTAACCAGATAATATACCTGGATGGTGCGTATGGTATTTACTATGATAATACTTAATGCTCCTGCTATGGCGGCACCGATTAGCTCATATTTTGGGATCAAAATAAAATCCAGTGCCAGTGTAGAGATCAAATAGATTAGGGAATTATAAAAGTTAACTTTTGAATAACCGGTCATATTAATTAATGTGCCGCAAGTCCCGGAAGCTGCGTTCACCAAAGTACCTGAGGCCAGTATAATCAAGCCAGTGCTACCCACCGTATACTCCTCACCGAATAATAAAAGCATTTTATCACCCAGCAACAGAATAGCCAGAAAGAAAGGCAGGTTAAAAATTAATGACCATTTGGTAATGAGTTGATAGTATTTTTCTAAATCCCGAATTTTGTTTTGACTGTGTAACTCCGATATAATAGGGCTTGAAATATTCCTCAGTGCTGTATAACCCATAGCCCCTACCTGGCTAATGGCCAGTATTGCTGAGAATACCCCCACACTAGCGGCGATTCCGTATATACCCAAAATGATGGTTTCGAATTTCCGCCCGAATTGATTTAATACGGTAGTGAAAAAGAGAGGAAGGGAAAAATTCATAATTTCCCGCACATTTCTTTCTGCGGTGTGGATCCCGCGCTTCAGCGAAAAAAACTTATGGATGCTAAAAGCCAATACCAGAAAGCCGATTAAAGCCGCCAGGATGTAAGCCACGGTTACTCCCAGTAGGCCCATACCGGTAAAAATGGCCAGCAAAGAAAGAATAAGTTTGGAGACATTAAAACTCAAATCTTTGCCATACAACACGAATTGCATTTTTTTGAAGCCTACAGATATTGCTGAAAAGCTATTGATCAATATTAAAAAAGGAATGGCTAGGGCTCCGATTCGAAGTATGGGTACCAAATCAGGTTTGTTGAAAAGTTGATTGGCCAGTGGTTCTGCACTAAACAGTATAATAACGGTCACCAACAACCCTACTACAGAAGGTATTCCCAGTCCAATCTGGATGATCCCCCATAATTCACTGGTGTTTTGTTTTTTGTTGGCAATGGCGATGTATCTTTTCAAACCTCCATCCAGTCCAATTAAGCATATGGCCGCGCTTATGGATACCACGGTTACCATGATTCGATATAAGCCATATTGATCCGCACCTAACATACGCGCCATCAAAAAAACGAACCCCAGGCTGATCAAATACTCCAGGATTTTCCCGATAAAAGATATACCTCCACCTTTGGCCGCGGTGACCACATTCTTATGGTAATCGGATTGCGGTTTTGGTGATTTTCCAGGATCTTTAAAGGAGGTATCGGTCATGAAAGGTTGTCAAATGACAATTACTAACAAAAATTTGATGATTGCATCAAAATTAATAATTTTTTAATTATATTAATATTTTATTTAACTATATTAATATTTGATGCCCTTTTTAGCGGATTTTACCCGCAAAGGATAACACTGAGAGCAAGATTTTTTAAGACATTTCCGTATCAAATTCAAGACATTTTGAGGTTCATTGAAGGTATACTATTAGATTTGTAGTAGAAATCTATAAAGTTCAAATTTAAGCCGGTTTTAAATTCGATCGGATTAACATTTCGAAGCACATGTTAAAGAAACTATTGGGTGGGGTTTTCGCGTTGTTGATGTTTGACGCTGCTCCCGGTTTTGCCCAAAATTGTATTCCTACTTTTAATAGCATTGGTATATACTGGAGCCCAGGCAGTGGCTCGGCTACCAATGAATGCCAGGTGCAGTACCGGGTCAACGGTACCCAAGAGTGGCACCAGGGACTACCACTTTGGTATGATGATCGAAATAATCAATACCGTGGAAGTATTGTAAACTTACACCCAGGGACGCTGTATGAAGTGCAGTTGAACCTCAAGGCGTCCTCTGAAAAAGAAACGTATTCTGTAAGTACCTGGAGTGAGGACTTTCCCATAGCTAAGACTGTATACTTACCGTCTAACTCTGCTGAGACCTACACCATCGATCAATCCGGCAGCAGCGAGGGATATGTTCTTTACACCCATAGGCCGGGGGCCCAGGCCACCATCGATGTGAAGGGGAGTAGAGATTATGGGATAAACATAGCCCCCAATACTTCCTACGTAATCATCAGGGGTCTCACCATAATAGGACCGAAAGTACATGGCATTAACATTGGTGGCAATAGTCATGATGTTGTGATAGAACAAAATGATATTAGCAATTGGGGATCTGCCAACCAAGAGGGTTGGGCCATTAACTATCATGCTGCCATTTATGCCAAATCCAAAAGTATAAAACGAATTATCATTCAACGAAATAAGCTTCACCACCCTAGAGCTGATGCCAACAGCTGGGGTGAGTTGCGTCAAGATCGAAACACCTACCATCCAGGCGGCGCTCATGGGGTTTGTTTTGTGGACACAGAAGGCAATCACGTCATCCGTTACAACGATATTTACTCGGATGAAGAACACTACTTTTGTGACGGTCTTGGGGGAAGTACGGATTATAGTTTTGAGGGATTTCCCAATAAAGACTCCGACATTTATGGCAATAGTATAAGTCATTGTTGGGATGATGGAATCGAAAGCGAGGGAGGTAATCAGAATGTCAGAATATGGGGAAATCATATCGATAAGACTTTTGTGAAAATAGCTATTGCCAGCACATCTAAAGGCCCGTTATACATTTATAGAAATGTGGCTGGTAGCAGTCGGCGCAACGCCACAGAGACCGATTCCGACGTTTATGGTAGAGGACCGTTTATTAAAGCCGGCGGCAAAACAAGAAAACAAAATATTTTTTTTGGTGGAGGCAGAACCTACATCTTTCACAATACCATCATGCAACCTGAGGCTTCTGGTAAAAAATACACATTAGGAGGGGCCTCTGCCATCCAGTCCTCCGGGGGTAAACTATTTAACGCGGTTTCCAGAAACAATATCTTCCTCACCTACAAACCAACAGGCTCCATTATAATTGATAATACGGGAAGTTGTGATAATGATTTCAACTATGATCTGTTCAATGGTAAAGTCAAACAACAATGTGCGGATCGCCCTCACCAGCAACAAGGAATCAGGCTTTCCCCCAATGAAATGCCACAGTTTGGAGATAGTTATTTTTTGCAAACGGGTAGCCGTGGGATTAATCAAGCCACCGCTATTCCTAACTTTAACCAACACTACTCTGGCAAAGGCCCGGATATGGGCGCATTTGAGCAAGGGATGGCCCCCTTAGAATTTGGCACAAAAGCTTACTTGAAAAACTAATTTCAATTTCGATTTATGAGACTACTCTTTTTTGATATGCAACTGCCTTACCTGCTAAAAGGAGGTAGTCCCACCGGAGGTGCGGCGGTAAGACAGTACGCCATTGTAAAGGGATTGAAAGAGTTGGATCAGGAGGTCGGAGTGCTAACCTTCAAGGGAGCTAAGGACTTTGTAGGGGAGTCGGACATTGAGCTTTTAGAATGTTATGATCAAAAGGCCGGTATGAAGAACCTACGGGTTTTCTACTTACAAATACCGGCGATCTATCGGGCTATTAAAGCATATAAACCGGATTATATCCTGACCAAAGCAGTGGCCCTTACCACCGGAATGACAGCCTTTGCAGGAAAGTTGTTGAACATACCGTTTATCTATCTGGCCACCAGTAATAAGGATGCCGATGAGCGATTTGATGAAGTTTTCAACTCTTCTGTCAAATGGTCTTCCCGTTTTGCCCTGAACTATGCGAAAATGATCATTTGTCAGAATCATTACCAGTACGAAAACTTCCAAAAACGATATCCCCATAAGAAGCTGAGTTTAATGCACAACCCCTTTTATTATCAGGGGGAGTTGCCGGAAATTTTGCCTCAATCAGAACGTGGTTACATTGCATGGGTAGCCAACTTTTCCGATGTCAAAAATGTACCGGCAGCCCTGACTATTGTTAAAAAGCTTCCTGAAGTGCAATTTAAATTTGCAGGATCCGTAAAATGGGGCAAGGCCACCTTAGAGGCCTATGAAGAACTTAAGCAATGCCCCAATGTAGAATTGCTAGGGCATATCGATCGTAAGAACATCATAGGATTTTTATCCAAGGCATACGCCATTATGAACACCTCACATTTGGAAGGATTTTCAAATACATTTCTGGAAGCATTCGCCGCCGGGACACCGGTAGTGACCCGGGAAGAAATAGATCCGGATGACTTGATTGCCACTAATAATTTAGGTAAAATCATCAAAAATTATGACGAGTTTCCGGAGGCAATCTGTTCTCTGATAAACGATCCGGGATTTGACGATATGGCAATTCGTTGCCGCAATTATTTAATGAACAATCATGACCATAAAGTTCAGACTCAAAAAATAATTGACTCCTTAAACGAACTTTCAATAAACTAATCAGATGAATTTAAAGAGACTCATTCCACACAGTGTTAAAACCCGGTATGCTATTCGCAAGGAAAGCAGCCAATTAAAGCAAGTGCCCAAAGCCACTTGTGATGTCGGCAACCTCAAGACCTTAACTGCAGCCGATCTTTACCAAATATTCAACTCGGAGACCATTACTTCAGATTGGAACGGGTTAACACCTTTACGTGAAGAATTCAAATTGCCAAATTTAAAAGGTGGGGTAAATCCTGGTGATCAAAGAGCGATTTACCACTTACTTAAGGGGCTGGAAGCACAATCGGTCCTGGAAATTGGCACCCATATTGGTTCTTCGACTGCTCACATCAGCTTGGCCTTAAGGGACCAACCGCACCCCAAACTAATTACAGTAGATATCAAAGATGTTAATGACCCCCATAGTAAACCCTGGATTGCTCTAAATTCTCAGTATTCGCCCAAAGAACTGGTGGACAAGGTAGGTGGGAGTGCCTTCGTGGATTTCAAAGTAATGCCTTCGTTGGACTTCATGAGAAACTGCCAAGACAAATTTGACTTTATATTTTTGGATGGTGATCACCGCGCTTTCACTGTATACCAGGAAATTCCGGTGGCTTTAAAACTATTAAACCCAGGAGGGGTGATATTGCTTCACGATCATTTTCCGGAAAATGTTCCCTTATGGTCTGATGGAAAAGTAAGTCCGGGTACTTTCTTGGCTACTCAAAGATTGAAGAACGAAGGACATTCATTGGACATACTGCCTTTGGGTGAGCTACCATGGGGAACAAAACTTAACTCTAATGTCACCAGCCTGGCCTTGGTAACTGCCGCCAATTCGCATTAAAGGAATCTTAATCTGTTCGGCTATTGATCTATGAGGACTTTTCTTGCTCGATGGGGGCTTATCAGCCGAAAAATGCGTTGGGGAATAACTCTTAGAGGTCTATTGTCTATAATGCTAACGCTGGGGATATTAATCACCCTTACCATTTTCCTGCTGCACCCCTTTCTTGCCTTGAACAAACCATCGCCCAATGCTAAGCTTCTGATCATAGATGGGCCTATCCCAGAATACGCGGTGCAAGCGGCGGTTAAGGAGTTTCATAGTGGTAACTATCAATTGATGATTGCCACCGGCGGACCTATATCTCGGGGCTATCTGGTCCCGGATATCAAATCCTATCCTCAACTAGTGGCCGCTTCTTTAATCCATCAGCAGTTCGATTCCAGCAAGATTGTAGTGGTTGACCGCGATGCGGTTATAACGGACCGCACTTATGCCAATGCGGTATCACTGAAGGATTGGCTGCAATCAAGTTCTGGGAACTATGAGGCCATCAATATATTCAGTATGGGTACTCATGCCAGACGAACCCGTTTACTTTATCAAAAGGCCTTGCCAAAATCCGTGGAAGTCGGCGTATTGGCCACTCCCAATTTGGAATACGACCGTAGTAATTGGTGGAGATCTAGTATGGGATTTCGGCTGGTGATAGGAGAAGGAATTGCCTACATATATGCCCGATTTTTATTCAGATCAGGCTCTTAAAGGGAAATCCGGAATTTTTCATTTTGATAAAACGAATTGATCAATATGAGCTTAGAAACCCTCTAAGATTGATCGCTTAAAGTAATGAATTCCCCAGAATTCTCATTTATTACATTGCTGAAGGCTTGGAATATACCCTCTAAATAGTCGGTTTCACCCGTTTATTTTCATGATTTTTAAATAATGAAAGGAATTAATTGAACAAAAGTCAGAATTAATGGACATACATGTCCAAAGCCCTCTGGAAATGCACACTTAACATTACACTGGCTTACCCTCGGAATGTGCAAGAAAAATATTAGAATAGTTATATAATGTCAATTTGACATCAATATTATCAATATGGTAGCATTAATTAGCTAAACTTGAACGGAAAAATATGTAATTAAATGATATACAGATAGATACGAATTTTGTCAGTAGCTGAAAAAGTTTTGGCACACTTATAGTAAAGAAATATGTTCGAACAATGAATATTATTTTTTTACATCTAAAATTTTTATAGTATGCTAAGGATTTTTACCGCTTTTTCATTAAAGGCATGTACCCATCCCATCCAGCATTCAACTCTTAGATTTTATAAGTTCTGTTTTACCCTTATTTGTATAATAGGTTTAATCATTCCATTTTCTGCAAGTGCTCAAACGCTTGCATTCCCTGGAGCAGAAGGAGAGGCGCGATTTGCGACTGGAGGACGAGGAGGTCAGGTTTACAAGGTGACCAATTTAAATAATAGTGGTCCTGGAAGTTTCAGAGAGGCTGCGGAGGCTAGCGGCCCTCGGATTGTGATATTTGAAGTAGGAGGGACCATTCATTTGACAAACGCTCTTACCATTGATAATGGTGACATGACTATTGCCGGTCAAACTGCACCGGGTGATGGTATCGCAATTGCCGATAAGATAGTAAAATTTAGAGCTGGTAATATTATTACCCGTTACGTACGATTCAGAGGAGACGGAAATGATGATTGTATTGAATTGATCGCAACGAATGGAGTAGAGACCAATGACCTGATATTCGATCATGTTTCCATCAGTTGGGGTGGCGATGAAAACGTGGGCTCGATAGGAACCAATGGAGGCGTACGCCAAGTAACCTTCCAAGATTGTATATCAAGTGAAGGAATTATGGATCATTCCATGGGAATGTTAATCACCAAGAATAACGCCACTGAATTTGATGTAATTCGGTGTCTTTTTGCTTATTCAAATGCACGTAACCCAAAATTTGCCAGTGGTTCTACTGGAAATTGTGTCAACAATGTAATGGCAGGATATGGTAATGCCGGACTTCGAGTAGACCAAAACGCTCAGGTAAACGCCATTGGTAATGTCGCTGTAAACTCCTTGGATGATAAAAAGGTTATTACCCTGGTAGATCAAGGAGTGGGAGGACAACCCACCATGCTTTATGTAAAGGACAATATCGGTCCCGGCAGGACTACAAATACTGGAGATGATTGGTTAGCCGTAAACGGTGACCCCACCTATCGAGTACTGACTCCTGCGGTACCCTTAAACGATATTCCCAGCATGGATCCGGAGATCGCTTTGGATTATGTGTTGGACAATGCAGGTGCTTCCCTGGTACGTGATGCGGTAGATGCCCGTATTGTAGATCAAGTGAGAAACGGCACCGGTGGACTTATTACCGCAAAACCCGCTGTCCCTTTTTTAAATGGTGGAGCCGCACCAGTTGACTCCGACAACGACGGAATGCCCGATGATTGGGAGAACACTCATGGATTGAATGCCAATGACGCCAGCGATCAAAATCTTGACCGAACCGGTGACGGATGGACCAACGTAGAAGAATATATCAACAGTTTCGGTACGGGCTCGCCTCCTCCTGGGAATGCTGCTCCTACCGTCAGCTCTATTGCCGATCAGGTCACCGACCAGGATGTTACCATTGGACCTATCAATTTCACAGTTGGTGATACCGAAACACCGGCAGGATCTTTAACCGTTACCTCTTCATCAAGCAACACTGCCCTAGTGGGTAATGTAAGTGGAGATATGGTTTTGGGTGGTAGCGGAGCCAGCAGAAATATTACCATTACGCCAAAGGCAGGAGTGGATGGTACCACAGTAATTACCATTGCAGTATCTGATGGGACTACTTCTACCTCTACGACTTTTCTACTAACGGTTAATGATGTGGCAGGAGCCAATACTCCTCCTGTAATTGTGAGTAATATTACGGATCAGGTAACTGACATGGATGTGCCTGTTACACTTGACATTACGGTAGATGACGCCGAAACTCCGGCAGCTGATCTGGTGTTTACCGCAACTTCCGATAACGCCACTTTGGTACCAAACGGAAATCTGGTAGTGGGAGGAAGCGGTGCTGACCGTACCCTAACCATTACTCCGGTCGCCGGTGAAATTGGAACAGCACGTATTACTTTGGTTTTGTCTGATGGCACCGACCAGGATCAAGGATCATTTAACTTTATTGTCAATGATCCCGGCAATACAGGTCCACTTACTGTAAGTTTATCTGTTACCGATGTCAATTGTTTTGATGGAAGCAACGGTCGAATTACCAGTACTGTTACTGGAGGGGCCGCACCATATTCGTATTTATGGTCCAACGGCGGGTCTTCTCCCGGTAACTCTAATCTTAATGCAGGTACTTATACTTTAACGGTAACTGATGCTGATGATAACAGTGTCACTGAGACCGTGGATGTAACCCAACCTACGGA
Organism: Cyclobacteriaceae bacterium; assembly: GCA_029861825.1. Classification (GTDB taxonomy): domain Bacteria; phylum Bacteroidota; class Bacteroidia; order Cytophagales; family Cyclobacteriaceae; genus JAJCYK01. Next base: position 2,974 of record JAOTYN010000017.1, on the reverse strand, counting down.
AATCGTACTTAGCGGTTCCGTTCAGGACGCTACCTGTAACGTAGCTGATGGATCAATCGACCTATCTGTTAGTGGAGGTGCAGGATCATATGCTTACAGTTGGTCCAACGGCGCTACTACTGCCAGTTTAAGTAATGTAGCCACTGGAGACTACACGGTTACTGTAACCGATGGCAATGGCTGTACTAAATCAGAAACCTACAATATCGGTTCAGGAGCTGATTTTACCTTCCAGGTAAGTATCCAGAACGCGGATTGTGGAAGTAGTAACGGTTCTATCAGCCTTACGGTGGTGGGAACCGGTCCTTATACGTACAGTTGGTCCAATGGAGCTACCACCTCGGATATTAGTGGTTTGGAAGCCGGGACCTATGCAGTAGTGATTACAGATGCCAGCGGTTGTGATAAGTCTGCTTCTTTTAATGTAGATGCCATTCCCGGTGTCATAGACTTAGATGTGGTCAGTGATGTGTCAAACGTTACTTGTAACGGAAACGACGGCTCAATAGCGCTGACGGTATCAGGTGGAGTTGCTCCTTACAGTTATGACTGGAGTCATGGCGCTACCACCGCCTCTACCACTGGGCTAATTCCTGGCAACTACAGTGTGACAATTACGGATGCTAATGGTTGTTACATGGACTGGAGTACAGTTCTTAACAGTGATCCTGGTGTCCCTAAACCTGAAATAACCCAGTCAGGAAATACACTTACTGCTAGTGCCGCCAATTCCTATCAATGGTACTTGGATGGAGAGCCCATAATAGGTGCTATACAACAGAGTCACGAAGCGGGAATTTCCGGAGATTACAGTGTAAAAGTGTGGGATGAAAATGATTGCTCTGCGCTATCGGATGAATTGACCGTAGAAGTGGAATTTGATGAGGACGATAATATTATTCAGTTACTAGAACTTTATCCGAATCCGGTTAGAAACGATCTGAATATTAAAATCCTGATCAATGGAGAACACAATGTAGCGTTTAGGATTTTTACCCTAGAGGGAAGACCAGTGTCAAAGAGACATTTTGGTGTGGGCAAGGGGTCTATGGAAACTAAACTAGATCTAAGTCGACTACGACCAGGTGTTTACATCATCAAAATAAAAGTAGGTGATGAAGTTGTGAGTCGGCGATTGGTAAAAATGTAAGGCACACTCCTCATTAAAATTATAAAGCCCCGAATATTCGGGGCTTTTTTATTGTTTAATAACAAGTGTCTTCTATTGTAAAGTTACAGGTAAGATGCTCCTGGACACACAGTATATAGCTTGATAAAGACCTCGCGAGCTTACAGTTTTTCGTAATTAAAAAGGCGATTGCGAAAACCGTAATAAACCAATTCGATATACAAAAACACAAAAAGGACCACAAAGTTAATTTGAGTAAAATCCCCTTGATAATGCAACAGATGGGTAGACCGACGATTGAAAGAAGCAAAGAACATAAAAAAGATAAAGATCAGGCCTAGCAGGCCGAACTCGCTTAACTTGGCATTTTTGGATCTGTAGTACTTTAAGAATCTGAAGAAAAGATACATGTATAGAATTACATGAAATATCAGCCCTAATATTCCCTGTTGATGAAGCATACCGTTCCAGAAACCCTCCGAATAGTTATACTCCCACTCCACATAAAACATACGGGGTATTATTTGCAAATTACTGGCGGCCTGGTTTATAGCCAAGTCAGAAACTTTGCGGTTAAGGGCCTGGAATTCTTCCGCATTGCTGGCCGTGACCATGGAGCTCATGCGGTCCATCAGGAATTTAGGCTGGGTAATTAAGACGATCATAATAATCGCTATAAAACCCAGAATGAACTTAGCATTCCGTTTGGAAACAGCGATTATAATGGCTCCAAGGACCGTCCATGCCACTGCTTGCCGTGAAAGTGAGATTAGAATAGCGGCTAAAGCAAAGAAGGCCACCAACATATACCAGGTCTTGTTTTTGTTTTGGGTGAATAAACGGCCCACGGTGGCGTATAGTATAAACACCAGCATCATTCCCCAGTCATTCTTATGTCCAAAGTATTGGTTTCTCCAAAGGTACATAACATCAAAGTCACCTTTGTCACCGCCTCTGGCAAAGGTATCCACACTAAACACCATTTCCGGGTTCTTAGCTACTAAGAACAACAGGCAAACGGCTTCCAGGAAGGCAAATACCAGCAGCATATTAAACAGTTTGCTGATCTCCTGAAAACTAAAACGAGTAAAAACAAAGTATAGGAAACACGCGATGATAGCCATATCATAGTAGGAGGCTATCATGTTCTTAACACTAACCGCTTCTGTTTGACCATAAGATAGGGGCACGTCCTGAACGATATGTAACAGGTCAGCAGTGACTTTTAGACTGACAATTGAAATGACAAAAAAATAGAACATGGTTTTATCCATGCGCAACTTCCTCTTGGGGGGAATTTTTAGACTATAATACAAGAAAGGTAAGAACAACACCCTGGGAGGTTTTAAACCACTAATGCCACCTTCCCCCAGTAAGTCCCCTATATAGGGAATAAATATTGCCAGCAGCATGATATACGTACAATCCCGGTAGGATCTCAACTGAAAAACCAACAGTACCAGCAGCACTACAATCCTGAATGGCAAAGGTGTTTCCAGATAAACCGCCGCCCAGGTCATCCAATAAAGCAGCCCGTGTTTGACCAGGTCCATCACCTGGGACGAAGAAGCTACTTTTTTTTGTTTTTTAGGAAGGCTGATGGTCTGCATTAATCCTTAAAATTAGTGGTGCATAATGCAAATGGATTTGGCGTAAAGGTTTGAGGTGATTACTTGAAAATGCCTTTCCACCAGGATACCTCAACATCTTCAGAGTAGTACCCATATCCGTACTTTAATTTCTTATAGTTAACGTCATTGAGCAAAAGCGCCATATTTTTGGCCTTATGAGCATGATAAACCTCATTGGCGTCGTTTATGTGACTTTTAAGGGTATAATTTTGAC
>JAOTYN010000316.1 GCA_029861825.1 Cyclobacteriaceae bacterium | reverse complement strand
TTTTTTCAACTTTACCAAGGAGATCCTCAAAGATTTGGGCCGCGGCGTTGAAGTTGGATTGCTTGGAATAAATGTCCGCGTTGAGCAGATAGTAGTATTTATTTTGGGGATCGAGCTCCAAGGCTTTGGAGGCGTAGATCAAGGCTTTATCGATCTCGTCGCCCAGCAACAGAATTTGAGCTATTTTATAATGACAGGCGGGGTTATCGGGGTTTAATTCCAGGGACTTTTGAAAGAAGATCAAAGCTTTGCCGTAGTCTTCGATCATGTAGTACTTTTCACCTTCCAGGAAAATGATCTCGGCCTGCAGCAAATTTCTCTGCTCGTTCTTAGTTTGCTCGGCCCTGGCTTTTTTCTTACGACTTTGTGCCTGCAGGCTTACCGTGGTTCCCATCAAAATCACCACCATCAAACTCAATATCCAACTGTACTTACCTTTAATCATAGATTATTCCTTAACCGCCGTGTAATCGCCGATACTCACATTTGATGAAGTACCATGGAATTTAACAAAATTCCCCAACATAGAGTTTGCAATGTTGGCATTATTAATTTCGCTTCCGTTTTGAATTATGGTGTTGCGAATACGCGAATCTTCAATAATCGTGTTCTCTCCAATCGAAACGTACGGTCCTATAACTGTATTGTTCAATTCTACATTCTCTCCCACATATACCGGCGGAATAATTACCGAATTGCTGATTAACGCGGTGTCTGCTACCAACTTCTGATTTTTGATGTAATCCAAATAACGCATGTTAGTATGTACTGCAGCTTCCTTATTGCCACAGTCCAGCCATTCCTTTACTCTTCCAGGCACAAATTTTGTGCCTTTCTGTTTCATTAATTCCAAGGCATCGGTTAATTGGTATTCATTCCCCACTCTAATATCGTTGTCAAACAGATACTCCAACTCCGCTTTCAAGGCTTTCCCTTCCTTAAAAAAGTAAATCCCGATAATGGCCATATTGGAGACCGGGGTTTGCGGCTTTTCAATGAACTCAATGATGATCTCCATTTCATCAGTTTTTACCACCCCAAAAGCTTCCGGATTATCAACTTCCTGAACCCATATGATGCCATCGTTATTGGTATCCAGCACAAACTCGGCCTTGAACAAAGTGTCGGCAAAAGCTACTATTGTGTTGCCGTTCAATAGCTCCTGCGCACAATGGATAGCATGGGCTGTTCCCAAAGCCTGTTCCTGGTAATAGATATGACCTTTAGCCCCGATCGACTGTGCAATTTCCTTTAACTGCTGCTGAATATCTTCCCCGAAATCACCAATGACAAAGCCTATATCGGTTACTGGTTGGGAACAGACTTTAGCTATATCCTCCACCAACCTGTGTACGATGGGTTTGCCGGCGATGGGCATTAAAGGTTTCGGAACGGTTAAAGTATGGGGTCGTAGACGAGTTCCTTGACCGGCCATTGGTATAATTATCTTCATTATTCGCGCTCTTCAAAAAATTTGCTCTCCATCATTGAAAATTGCGGAGAAACAAGTCTGATTTTTGTACAAAAATAAGAAATTTATGTGGTTTTCGCATATAAATTCCTTTTTTCAACGTAATACACCACCCCTACATAAAGCACGGGTATCACTAAATTTAACAGGTTATTAAACATTATGTTTTGGCTTTGAATCAGGGGTATTCCATATATCAGGGCTAGGCTAATAGCCAAGTAAATAAAGATGCCGGTCCAACGATAAGGCACCGGAAAGTGAGGTTTGCCCCAGAAATAGCAAATTGCAGCCATGCTGCCGTAGCACAGTACACTGGCGATGGCAGATCCGGTATAACCCATAACCGGGATAAGTACAAAATTTACGGAGACGGTAATGGCCGCCCCTATCAAACTGATATAGGTTCCCACGATGGTCTTGTCAACCAGTTTGAACCACACAGACAAGTTGACATACACCCCAAACAATAGTTTTCCCAGCAGTAGGACAGGGACCAGATACAAGGCCTCGCGAAAGGCGGCTTGCCGAAGGAACATATTCCCAAGCAATTCCAAATTGAGACTTACTGCTACCCATATGAAAGTGCATACGATCACAAAATAGTACAAGACCTTAGCGAAAAGCTCCGGGGCCTCCCGATTTTTAGCCTGAGAAAAGAAAAAAGGTTCTCCTGCATAACGGAAGGCCTGAATGGCCAGCAACATAAAAATACTAAGCTTAAAACTGGCTCCATAAATTCCCAGGGCAGCCATACTGGATTTACCGGGATAGAATCCTTCGGGTAAAAATGCAGGTATCATTAGTTTGTCGGCCTGCTCATTGGCGATGCCTGCCAGTCCCATAAGGAAAATCGGTATTCCATAGGCCAGCATGGGCTTGATCTTTTCCCATGAAAATAGAGGACCAATTTGCCAAAAGTACCTTCTCAACATGATCAGAATAAGGGCGTTACCCAGCAAATTGGCCAGGAAAACATATCCAACCCCGAATTCTGAGCGGTAAAATTGATGGACCAAGGGCTCCAACCAAAGCCAGGAACCCAGTTTCAGCACCATGTAGGGAACCAACAAGAACAACAGGTTAAGCAGAATGGTTAACAGAATGGCCCCTAGCTTGGTAAGAGCAAAGGTAAGGGCGCGATTCTCCAGCCTTAACCTGGCAAAGGGGATGGCCGCAACCGCATCAATAAATAGAATGATGCCCAGGAATTGAATCAGATAGGCTTGATCTTCCTGGCCTACATATTGGGCAATACTTTGAGCATTGAAAAGGATCAGTCCGCTTAGCAGGGTGCTGGTGAGCAGCATGGTGCTAGCGGCAAGTTGGTAGGTCTTAAGCAAATTGCCCTTGGTTGCAAACCTAAAAAATGCTGTTTCCATCCCATAGGTGTACACAATATTGAAAAATGCCACATATGCGTAAAGCTGAGTTACCACTCCATACTCGCTGTCCAAAAATACCGTGGTATACAACGGTACCAGCAGGTAATTGAGCATACGACCTAGGATACTGGAAATCCCGTAGATGGCAGTTTCTCCAGCCAGTTTTTTCAATAAGTTCATTAAAACCGGCTTTGTTGCATTTTAATTACCTGTAAACTTAGGGGGTCTCTTTTCTAAAAATGCTGCGGTGCCTTCTTTAAAATCTTGAGTTTTGCAGCAATTTGCAAAGCTATTAGCTTCTGTCTGGTACCCGTTCTGATCAGCATCAAAGGCAGCATTCACACAATTAATGACCATGCTCAAGGCCCGGGGGGCCTTAGAAGTAATCTTATCAAGCAGTTGCCTGCTCTTTTCCATCATTTCTTCATTACTTTCCGTAACGTGATTGACCAGTCCCCATTCAAATGCTAGGAGGGCATCGACGGTATTACCGGTCAGCATCATCTCCAAGGCTCTAGCTTTTCCAATGAGCTGGCAAAGCCTTTGGGTTCCACCATAACCCGGTATTGTTCCCAGATTCACTTCAGGCTGACCAAAGGTGGCCGATTTGACTGCTACTCTTATATGACAGGCCATGGCTAACTCGCAGCCGCCTCCCAGTGCATAACCGTTAACAGCGGCTACCACCGGCTTGGGCGAGTTTTCAATCATTTGAAATACCTCCTGACCACTTTCAGCATAGCTACGGCCGTTCATTTCGTTGAGAACGGCAATCTCACTAATATCCGCACCGGCAGCGAAGGCCTTTTCACCTTGCCCGGTAATAATCGCAGCATTAATCTGCGGGTCATCGTAAACCGCCTGCATAGCCTGCTTGAGCTCTTTGATAATGGCGGAGTTCAACGCATTCAGTTTGTCCTCGCGATCAATGGTAATCGTAGCCACAGCGTCGTTAATCTGCACTTTCAGATGATCATAATCAGACATATTGAGAAATTTTTTTTTAAAGATAACAGGACCCCAGAGATTCGCCAATATCCGTATTGGATTAATGAAATTTGGTTAACTGGTGGTCCGGACTATAAACAGTTGTCGGATCATATCCTCGGTCATGGTTTTAAGGTTATGGTCGGCTTGCCACGACCAATCCGACATCGCACAGCTGTCGTCCAGACTCCCGGGCCAGGTGGCAGCGATCTCCTGACGATAATCCGGCAAGTATTTTACTTTGAATCCCGGGATGTGTTGCATGATTTCAGCTGCCAGTTGCGCGGCGGTGAAGTCAATGGCTGAAATGTTATAGGAGGTCCTTACTTTAATTTGTGAGGCAGGTGCCTGCATAAGCTGTACAGCGGCTTTAATTGCATCTGGCATATACATCATGGGCAGTTGCGTATCTTGTTTAAGATAGCATACGAATTCTTCCCCTTTTATGGCGCTGTGGAAAATTTCGATGGCGTAATCGGTGGTGCCTCCTCCGGGAGGGGCCTTATAGCTGATAAGGCCGGGATAACGCACACTTCGTATATCCAAGCCAAACTGGTTAAAATAGTAACTGCACCAAAGCTCTCCGGTTAGCTTGCTAATTCCATAAACTGTATTTGGATCCATCACACTGTGCTGAGGGGTCTTTTCAGAGGGAGTGGAAGGCCCGAAGGCGGCGATTGAGCTAGGCCAAAAAACTCTGGAAATACCTTGTTGCCGGCAACACTCCAACACATTTATCAATCCATCAACATTGAGTTTCCAAGCTAGTTCGGGATTTTGTTCGCTTTTGGCAGATAACATGGCTGCCAAATGATACACTTGCGTGATGCCATAGCGAAGTATCACTTCCGAGATAGCCTGGCGATCCATTACGTCCAATATCTCAAATGTCATTCCCGACAATAGGGCAATGGGCCCATTTATGTCCGATACGATCACATTCTCACTTCCGTGGATGCCGGCCAGGGCCATAGAAAGTTCGGAACCTAGCTGTCCGCAGGCTCCCGTCACCAATACTCTTTCCATAAGAAAATCTTACTGCTGCGAAATTACAAATTCCCGCAGTTTCCCCAAACTCACTGCCTATTAAGTATCCCGGCGAAATTTGTTATTTTTGATCCGGATAAACTATTGCGTATGTACGGTCAATTTAAAAACCAACTCCAGGAAGAATTACAAAGTATTAAAGATGCAGGGCTCTATAAATCAGAACGGGTAATTACCACACCTCAAGGAGCAGTGATCCGTACCGATGATGGTCGTGAGGTGATCAATTTCTGTGCAAACAATTATTTGGGTTTATCATCCCATCCCCGGGTATTGAATGCTGCAAAGGAAGCCCTTGACAAGTATGGCTATGGCATGTCGTCGGTTCGGTTTATATGCGGTACTCAAAGCATTCACAAAGAATTAGAAGCGAAAATAGCGGAGTTCTTAGGCATGGATGATTCCATCTTGT
>JAOTYN010000315.1 GCA_029861825.1 Cyclobacteriaceae bacterium | reverse complement strand
TGGTTGCACCCTAATTTGGGTTTTGCCCTGGCAAATTTCTGGTCCCGCCAGAGCCGGAATCGACAGGGAATGCGACCACCTCCCTTTGTAAGTCCGGAGAAGGAACTGATCTTTCAATATTGTAAGACCACGGAGCAGCAACAACACCATGACTTTTACATCTTTGGACACCGCCATTTGCCATTGGAACTGCCCATTAATGACACCGCAGTTTATTTCAATATCGGTGAGTGGCTAATAGAGCCAACTTATGGAGTGTTTAATGGCCAGAGCTTTAAAATACATCATTTTAAGTAGTCTGCTAACCATCAGCAGACCACTTAGCGGTCAGATTTGGGAACTGCAAGACAGCCTGGAGTTTGATCATGCCATCCGCATCATCAAGTCAGATCCACGAAAGAACATTTACCTGAACGATGTACAAGGCAATGTGTTGAAACTCGATTCCATTGGAAATCTAATTGCCAGCTTTGCACCTCAGCAATACGGACAGATTACCACTATGGAGCCATGGCCGGCCCTGCGCTTATTCCTTTATTACGAAAATACTCAATCGTATACATTTTTAGACCGGTACCTTTCAGGTGAACAGTTTACTGTGTTCCCGCCGTCAATAGGATTTGCCAGCATGGCCGCAGCCAGCAGTGATAACCAGATCTGGATCATTGATGATCGAGCCTTCAGTTTGCTCAAGTACGATTTTTCTTTTAACCAAATCTCATTGAATAGCTCCTTCAATCAGCTCCCTGAAAAACTTGACCTTGACCCCTATCAGATGAAAGAATACCAGAACCGGTTATATGTGGGGGACCACAATTATGGAGTTCTGGTATTCGATAACCTTGGAAATTACATTAAGTCTATTCCCCTTCCCGCGCCCCTAAGATTTAATTTTGTGGGAGATGAGTTGTATTACCTGCATGGAGGCGCCATCCATTATATCGATTTATACCACAATGATTCCCGTGAACTAATGCTACCGGGGTACCATTCCTATTCCCAGGCATTAATTCTGGGTAGGACGGCTATATTGGCGTCAGGTAATATGATTTATATCTACCACTATAGTCCTCGGTAGATCCTCAAAATACGTTTACGGAACAAATAGCTGTATCTGGAATTGATCAATGAGATCTCCGCGCGATTTTTATTGTTCAGGCTCTCCAGGTAGGTGTAAAAATCGGTATTGCCGGAATTATAACTACCCTCTGCAAAACGGAACGACTGCTCTACAGCCGTAAGATTTTCCTGGGCCGCCAGATAGGTGCTATGGGCGGTAATCAAATCCAGATAGGCTTGCTGTAATTCATTGATAAGGTCGATCTTGATCTGTTCGAATGCCAATTCGGAGTTGACGATATTGATCTTGGAAACATGAATATTGTTCTTAACCCTATTGCGATCAAAAATGGGGATGCTCAAATTGAAGCCCAGGAATCTCTGCTCGTTTATATCCAATTGCGAGAAGTAAGACTCTTCTTGATTGGAAGAAAATGTGGATCCATAGGCTGCACGCATGGTAAGCACTGGCAAACGATCCGCTTTGGCTAAAGCCAGGTCCATTTTACTGGACTCAATATTTAAACCGGCACTTTTTAATCCCGGATTATATTTCAGGACGGCTTCCAGCAATTCCTGATAGGAAGGCAAGGTGGTATCAATACTTTGCCTGAGTACTTCCGGGTCTTCAAACTCATAGCCCTCTGTGGGATCTAGCAGCAGCGTTTGGATTAAATCCAAACGTCCCCTTTTATACTGGTTTTCCAAAGTCACTTTATTCAGGTTTTCGTTGGCTACCTGCGATCGCAGGTTATAAACCTGCTCCATATTGGCTACTCCCGCTTCTACCCGCTGTTCCGCACGTTTTAGCTGGTTGGAAAGCAATTCCAGGCGCTCCTCACTTACTTTAATATTCTCACCATCGGTGATTACCTGAAGGTATAGAGCAGTTACGGTGAGTTCTACATTGTCTTTGGTCTGTTGTACGTCGAAATCTGCTGACTGCTTAATAATAGAACTCTGACGGATTATGTTGCGTGTGCGCATACCGTTGAAAATATTCAGATCAAGGGCCACCGAGGGCGACGAACTTTTGGTGGTAGCCGTGACCGGCTCAAAGGTGGTAGGATCGTTGGTCAATCCCCGGCTAATATTGTAATTGCTAAAGGCAGAAACTCGCGGTAGATATTCCAGTTTGCTCTGTTTTTCATTGGCCGCGGCAATTTGTGCATCGTTGTTAATCAGCTTGACCGTTATATTATTGGCCAAGGCTATTTGCATGCATTCCTCTAAAGTCAGCACCTTGTCGTTCTGAGCCTGACTTGGTAGAAAACACAGGGCGACAAGAACACATATAATCCCGATTTTATGAAATTTCCAGTTGGGTATCATGATAATGGTTTTGGTTTACTAGTAGTTGCAGATGGTCAATAGATGTGCCATTTCTTCAACTATCTGTAAATCAAGATTCTGTAAGTATTTCTAAAGAATATTGTGTACGCTTTCGGTACAAAATCGTACGTAACCGTACAATGCTTAAGCGATATCTCTCTGCAGGGGATGGTGCTGAAGCCGGTATTGCGACGGTGTCAATCCGGTGTGTTTTTTGAAGGTTTGGCTAAAGGATGTCTTGTTGTTGAATCCCACCAGGAAACAAATCTCTTTAACGCTGCGGGAGCTTAGCAAAAGCTGTTGAGCCTCCTGCACTCGATAACGGTTAAGAAATTCGGAAAAATTAACCTGGAATTGGCTGTTAATGACTTCTGACAAATGGTGTACGGATATGTTTAACAAATCGGCCAGTCCCTTGATTTTCAATTGACCGTTGCGATATGGTTTTTGCTCCTTCATTAGTTTAAGAAGTCTGCTTTTGTAGGCAGCAGCCAATTGATCGGTCAACCCGGATTTTTGATAATGGCCCTTCTTGGTCATGCTCCCTCCAAAACTCAGATACCCTATTAAGTACATAAAGACGGACATGAACAGTGAGATGAGGTAATCATAGGTAGGCTGAAAATCGATGGTGTTCACCAAAATGTAATAGCTATTGAAGCTCAATGTGAATCCTAGAAAAGTCCAGCTAATCAACTTGAGGAATTTAGTATCGGTGCTGGCAGTTTTATACAATAGGAGCATGCTGTATGCTAACAGACTCAAATTTTGGAAGACCGTAAAATACACCACTCCCTCCTGAGTAAAAAAAGACCAGTTGACCGCATTGGTTTGGTGAAAAAAGTAAGCGGTCATATAAACCAGATGGGCTATGAAAGGGAAGTTATGCCAAACGCCTGGTTTTTCATCCCAGTAGGAACTCATGAATTGATAAACCAGAGGTCCATAAAGCGTAGGAAAAGTTAAGATCAGTGCCCAAAATGGAGAAAATTGGGGAAGGGAACCGGCCCAAAATGCCACATAGTATACTAAGGAAATAGCAAATAGCAACATAAGTAAAGCCAGGAAACGCGCGCCAGTGGTTTTATTCCCCTTCAAGCTCAGATAGCTGGATAAGAAAAAACCATGGCCTGCCACCAGTAGGAATATCACCGTCCAATACTGAGTGATCCCTTCCATAAAAATCAGGAGATAACCGGCTCCAATACGGGTTGTTGCGTCTTAGGTATCACTACGGTAAATACCGTTCCCACCCCTTTGGCGCTATCGACTTTCAATTTTCCCTTATGCTTGTCAATAATTCCAAAAGTTATGGAAAGACCAAGACCGGTGCCTTCTCCCGGTCCTTTGGTGGTAAAGAATGGCTGGAAGATCTTAGAACGAATTTCCTCTGACATTCCTTTACCGGTATCGGTAATTTTAATCCTTATAGAGTCGGAAAGGTCGGTAGTAGTTATGGTTACTTTGCCCTCACCTTCAATGGAATCAATGGCATTACTGATCAGATTCATAAAAACCTGATTTAGCTGACCGGGAAAGCATTCAATCTCAGATATTTTTGGGTCGTATCGCTTTTCAACTAGAATGCGATCGTCCAAGATCCTTGAATTGAGTAGAATCAATGTGCTGTCGATACCGTCGTGTATATTAGCTTTCTTAAGTTCGGTTTCATCCAACCGTGAAAACGAGCGTAAACCTTTGACTATCTCAGCAGTTCGCGAGGCGCCTTCCTTAATGGCATTAACCACCTGAAAAACATTGTCCTTGGTTTCCTCAAAGTACAATTGCTCCTTAATGTTCTTCACCTCCGTCAGCACGTCTTCAATTTCTGCGATGCTTGCGCTTTCATCTAATTCCGCATACTTGTTCAAAACCTCCAAAAGACCTTCCAGTGAAACTCTCAGTCCATCGACGCCCGCGTAAACAAAGTTGATGGGATTATTGATTTCGTGGGCAATACCCGCAGTTAATTCACCCAAACTTGCCATTTTCTCGGACTGCACGATTTGAGTATGGGCTGCTTTTAACTCGCTTAAGGCCTGTTCTAAGCGATCTTTTTGCTGTTGGATTTCCATATTTTGCAGCGCCAAACTGGTATTGGCCTTTTTCTTCAGACGATAGCTGCGGTATATTAAGAACAGAATGATGGCGAAGAGTATAGAAAGTCCTGAAAAGAAGGTACGCATAGCCTTGGAGATGCCCAATTCCGATTCTTGCAAAGCTCTCCTTTCTTTTAACAAGGCAATGGTCTTTTGCCGCTCTTTTTCTTCCAGCTCTTTTTGGCTTAATCTCAAGGATTGGATACGCATTTCCCTGCTGTTCTTTTCAGCCTCAAAAGATTGCTGTGTTAGTAGCAGGTCCTGCTGAGCTTTTTCTTTTTGGGTTTGCTGCATTTTGAGGCTTGCTTCCTGCAATTCCTTCTCTTTCATTAACAGCGCGATATCACTTTCTTTTTTGTCGGAAATATACTGTAGTTCCTTGACTTCCAGATCTTTCATTTCCTTATCAATAAGCAACAGCTTTAACTCTTGTTCCTTTCGTTCAATCTCTAATTGCTTTTCCAGTAGCTTTTGCTTTTGCTTGTTTTGAGCCATGTATAGCTGGCGCATGATCTCAGTATGTCTTTTGTAATATTTCAGCGCCTTTTCATCATCTCCATCCGTTAAATAAACATCGGAAAGGATCTTATAACTGTTGACCAAAACTTCGTAGGCTTTTTCACGTTCTGCCCATTCTACCGCCTTCTTCGCAAATTCCTTGGCCGGCTTTAGCTTATCCAGGGCCAAATAGGTGTAGGCAATTTCATGATTGACCACCGCAGCTTCCACAAAATTCCCCCGGGCCCGGCGGATCTCCAGGGCCTCAAACAAATACTCTAAGGCCTCATCATAATCCCCTTTAGCCTGGTAAATAAATGCT
>JAOTYN010000314.1 GCA_029861825.1 Cyclobacteriaceae bacterium | reverse complement strand
GCCACGGTATGACGTTCAAACCAAGGTGCATTTTCAAGCGAGTCTATATTCCCACCCCCTTTCCGCCAGGAGTGGCTATTAAACTAATATGACTTTCGTTTCCAAAGTATTGGTTGGTTAAAATCAAAATAAGTGAACTGAAATGATCAATATCGGGGAGCCTGGTCATCTTGAATCCCATCGAGAGCATCAGAGTCCTTAACAATGACTCTGATGGTGAGAGATACTATCATGTCACCATGCCTGGAGTTTTAAAATATTGAAAGACGGATAATGAGCGGATCGACTGGCTCGATTAACCGGTGGGACCGCTACCGGCCAAAAGCGGACGTTGCCGGCATAAGGAGGAAATGAACGTATATACCCTGTTGTGCTTTCTTGCTAATTTTTTTGTTCTGAACTAAACCATAGGCCCAAATATAATAGCCTGATCACCAATCTCGATAAGCTCAGAACTTTTGGAAAAGCTGCTGCCATCCAGTTCAGTATGAAACCGTATTGCATGTTCCTCTGGAGAAGAAATAACAGGAAGCCAGCGATAGGGTAAATCGAGCTCTGTTACTTTTGGGTTTGTGAGATTGAGAATGGCATATTGTCCTTTTTGGTGCTGAAATCCGGTCGGTTTTTCAAAGCACAATTCCAGTGTATTGTCATTGATCTGCTTGCGCTCCACGAGTGGGATGATCCGTTGGTCAACAAACTTCTCATCATCAACTGCTGACCATATCTTATCTCGATTCATCTGCAATGCGGCCAAGAATCCCGCCATGATGGAACCCTCGAAACCACCACCGGGGAATGCCCATGCCGAAGCAAAGTACAAGTTGGGAAGCAAGAAATTATTTCTCAGGCGTTTAGTAGCTGACTGCTCTTTGGTTTGGGCAAAGCCGTAAACCGATCCGGCAGTATTCGAGGTAAATCGTTTAATGGTTTTCGAAGTGGCGACTTCGTAATATTCAATGCTTTCCCGTATTCCGGGGAATTGTTTTTCTAATCGGTCTAATAATATTTGGGCTACTTCTTCCTTTTTCGCCTTGTAATCCTCCTTACTCAGCCCATCCCAGTCTTTCAGATAGTCTGCGCAACAGATCACTCCCACAGATTTCCCAGGAGGCGCCAGTTGTGAATCTACCTTGTTGTAATCGACAAAAACGAAGCTGCGTTTTGACCAATCGCCTGTATTGTTAGGGTGTATGTCCTTCAACGTCTGCACATCATCTCCCTTAATAACATTGGAGTAGTGTTTTACACCATAGGCCGCTACATCAGATTTAAAGCCTAGATAAATATTCAATAAGGAGCAAGCATTGGTTTTATCAGCGATCCGTTGTTTGAGCGAAGTTGCATGAGGCTCATCCAGCATATCAGGCACTATGGGAATGGCACAATTGGCCACGACATTATCGCAAGCAATGGTGATGGGATCTACGCTCTCATTAAAACTATCCCGGAAGCTGACTCCGGTCACTTGATCATTCTTGGTGATGATCTTCTCAGCCTTCTTGCCCAGTAGCACAGTGCCGCCCTGCTTTTGAATGTATGCGGCCAAATGGTCAGACAGTACTTGTGAGCCACCCTTTATGAAGTAGCCACCGCTCCCGATAAAACTGGAAAATGGCAAGCCATAATAGAACATGGATAAGGTGTAGGGGTCATCGCCCCAATACACAAGATGTGCTAATAGGTCGAGTTTTGCGTTCTCGTTGCTGATGTACTTATCTAACCAAGATCCGACCGTATGTCGAGATGCTTGTACAAGATTGGGGTAAAGCAGGGGCATAAGCGGATAGAGCAGCTTACGTTTGAGGGGTGTACGCGGCAATTTGACTCCTTCTTTCCGTATGCTGTCAATGAATTTCATTAAGCGCTTGATCCCTTTTCCCTCTTCAGGATATTTGTCGATCAGCGCTTTGCTCGCTGCAGCATAGGTGTGTGGAAAAACAAACTTCTCATGGTCTGAATGCACAGCATATAGTTCAGGTACTTGTAGAAATTCAACCTGTTGATCGACATCTAGCATGTCAAACAATTGCAACAGTGAACCATTTTTTTCTAAGCCACACATTTCATGCAGGCCGACTTCAATAATAAATTCTCCCCGTTTAAAAGTAGTGGCACAACCTCCGGGTTTGTGATGCTGTTCTATTAAAAGGACTTTCTTGCCAAATTTTGATAAAGTGGCTCCGGCAACCAATCCGGCTAAGCCTCCTCCAATAACAATGGTATTGTATTTCATTTTTTGTGTTTTGTTAACTTACATGTCACCTGTCGGATACTTCAGCTGTATAAACTGCTGGTATATCCCAAGCTTCCTTGATTTTGCCATCTACAATGCGCCAAACCACAACGGCATCAACTTCTATTTGTTCGCCATCTAAAGTCATATTGTCTTTTACATGGGTAACCACCAATTCATTACCCATTGGAGTAATGGATAAGGGAGTTACCTTGAATGTTCCTTTCGTTTCACCAGCTATTTTTCCGAAAAATTCCATAAAGCCTTGCCTGCCGAGGTAATCACCCTCCATATCCGGCAGCATGGGGTTATAATAGTGGAAAACAGCATCTTCGGCTATAATACCGGCAGAGGCAGAAATATTGGTGGGATTAAACTGTTGTAATACAGCAATATTTGGATGTAATGTATTCATGTTATTCATTTATTAAGATCCTTGTTTGGAATAGCAAGAGCCACACACCACGTCAGAGTTAATAATGATTTTAGTCAAATAATGCTTGCCACCTTTAGCCAGATCGACCGGCAGCTTTTTAATCTCTAACTAGTTTGGTGAAATGAGGAGTAGACTTTTTTATAGACAAAAGCAGCTCAGGTTAGCTTTTTGGTACCAACTCTTCCAAGAGTCTATGAGAAAGGTGTCACCAGAAGCCATGTATGAATCCTTCCACTCTACCACATGGCACTAGAGCTTCTGATGTGCGTAGCGGCAGCGTAGTTGAATGTGCGATTAACGAATTGAGTTCTTGAGCTTGATTTTTTTGACACTTTCACTTTTTCCGTATGCCTTCTTACTTCTCAATTCCTCCCCTTACATTCCATATGCCACAATCTGATTGTCCTCGTCAAATTGCAGGTCATAACAAGGAATTAGGTGGGTAACTTCTCCCTCAGGCGATTCCAATATGATATCGTACGAAAGGTCGTCATACTCCAGAATGTGTTTTAATGTATAGCCGGCAAACTTATCTCGCAGGATTTGTAAAAAGCGTTGGTATCTCCCTTTGCGGTTGGAGTTGGTCAAGTATATATTTATAAACTGCTCGGTGTCGATTTCCAGTGAGGTTGTGTCTGTGTTGAGAATCAGTTCTGTAAATTTATGGATGGCTTCAATGCGCTGGTTTGGTAACTCTTCAATGGAAAGTTTCCGGTGGTTCATTTGTGGGACTACAGGCTCATAGGTTTCTTCAAAAATCAATTTTTCCAGCTCCCAGGCCACTGCAAAGGTGTGGTAACGCAACTGGTTGGTCATATAAATGATCACCACTTCCTCTTCCGGCAGCATCAGAAAATCGGCAAAGAAGATTCCATTGGAGCCATTGTGCGTCACCATTTTAGTGTTGCGAGGGCTGTTGAATATGGCCCAACCATATGCGTAATGGCTGTCCCCATCCGGGCTTTCAAGTACGTAAGGACTGGTCAATCGATCGAAGGATAGAGCGGAGATCACGCTATTTTCAGTTAAGGCGGTATACCATTTATACAGGTCCGGAATGGTAGATAATACGCCTCCGTTGCCTTTAAGGTGCAAGGATATTTGATTGGAGTCGCTCTGCCAACGGGCCAGGTGGGTGCCCCAGTCTTCTCCGCATTTATAACCATGCGCCATTTGATTGTCCTCCCAATCCGGCATTATATATCCGGTATGTTCCATGCCAGCCTGGGCAAACAATGATTGCATGTAGGTTTCATAATCCTGACCACTTAATCTTTCAATGATCAGGGCCAAAAGACTATAGCCGATATTGGCATAGCTGTGTTGGGTACCTGGCTCGAAATCCAAAGGAGCCTCGAATACGGACTGCAGAAAAACGTCCTCGGCAATTGGTGTAAAGTCTTGTCCATAATCAAGGTTGCCAATGATGCCTGAAGTATGGGTAAGCAGTTGATGTATGGTAATGTTTTGCTTTTCCGCGGGCAGATTATCAAAATACTGGGAAATGGAATCATTTACGGAAAGCAATCCTTCCTCTTCCAGTTTTAAAATAGCGGTAGCGGTGAATTGCTTGGTTATGGATCCTGTAGTGAATACCGTGTTTTCCTCAACCAGGAGATTGTCTTGGCGATTTCGTAGTCCCAAGCCTCCAGAAAAAAGTACCTTTCCCTCTTTGGCCACCAGTACAGCGCCTGACAATCCGTTTTCTGCACAGAGTTGGAGGTAATGCTCAACTCGTGCTTGTAGGGGATCTTCGGTTTGGGATTGTGGGGTGTTTTGACAGGATAGTAATCCTGAGACGAACAACAGGATCGTATATCGAACAATTTTGGATGAAAGCATGGATAGGAATGTTATGGTTTCAGTAACTAAGATTCGCTTCAGGAATACCAAAATCAAACTCAAGTTCAAACGCATTTCTCGCACTGTACCTCAACTCATCGCGCTTTCGCACCCGAGCTGTTTTGTGAGCCCTGGTATTGCATCCCCGATTAGTATTAATAACTTTTTAAGTCTGCTTTCGGCCAATAGCGGCCGTTAATAATTCAACTTTAATATATCTCATTTTTATTCTTAATAATAATCATATAGTTTGTCCTCTTTAAACTTTACAAGATTCGGGGTATGGCGTTTGCAGTGGTTAATTATCCAACTTTATCAGAATCAGATTTTACGTGGATACAACATATACGGAAAAAGCACGATAGGCTTTTTTATAGAATTGTTGATCCTCATATCACTTTTGTTTTTCCAACAGAAAACATCGAGCTTGACACATTTACTAATCACATAAAGAGCGTATCTTCGAAATTCAATTCCTTTACATTTGTTTGTCGTTGTGTAACTATTGGCGACCCGGATTTTTGGGAACATGCACATGTATTTATGATTCCGGACGAGGGGTTTAGTACTATTGTCAAGCTTCATGATGCCTTTTACAGGGGTATTTTAGAAAAAGAGTTACGACTTGACTTACCTTTTGTTCCACATATTGGAGTAGCCAGTTACCCCAGCCCGGAGCAGTGTAAGAAAGTAGTTGATGGGTTAAATCAACGAGATTTTCAAATAATAGGTAAGGTTCAATCTCTGGATATAATTGAGTTTGATGGTGAATCGACTAAAACGATCGACCAAATAGAACTATAATTGCCCAAGGTCC
>JAOTYN010000312.1 GCA_029861825.1 Cyclobacteriaceae bacterium | reverse complement strand
GATGGTCATAAGACAAAGCCACATACATCACCGGCCTGATCACGACCTCACCGTTTACCGCCACCGGTCGCGAGACAATGTTGTGCATACCCAAAATGGCGCTCTGGGGCTGATTGATTATGGGTGTTGAAAGCATGCTGCCAAAGATTCCTCCGTTGGTAATAGTAAACGTGCCGCCGGTCATTTCTTCAATACTGAGTTTGCCATCACGTGCTTTCCTGGCCAAACGTACCACTTCCTTTTCGATTTGTTCAAAGTTTAGGGTCTCAGCATTCCTGATTACCGGGACTACTAGTCCTTTAGGGCTGCTGACGGCAATGGAAATATCACAGTAATCATTGAAAACCATTTCCTCACCATCAATCATGGCATTCACCGACGGCCACTCCTGAAGGGCCAGGCAAACCGCCTTGGTAAAAAAGGACATGAAACCCAATCCTACTTCTTTCTTCTCCTTAAACTGTTCTTTGTACTTTCTGCGGATTTCCATTATGGGGTGCATATCCACTTCGTTAAAAGTGGTCAGCATAGCCGTCTCATTCTTGGAGGCTACCAACCTTTTGGCGATGGTCTTACGCAGGCTGGTCATTTTCTCACGGCGCTGCCCCCTCTCACCTGCGGGTGTGACGGACACTTGTGAGGCCTCTTTAGCCGCAGGAGTTGCTTTCACAGCGTCTTCTTTGGTAATGCGTCCGTCCACACCACTACCTGCTACCTGAGCCGGATCCATGTTTTTTTCGGCAAGTATCTTGGCAGCCGCCGGAGATGGATGACCTTGGGCATAACCCGTGCCAGAGGAGACAGGCGCTTCAGCGGTAGGAGCATTAGGTGCCGGGGCAGAGGTCGATGGGATGCCCTCCTCACGGAGCTCAATCTTACAGATTAAGGCCCCAATTTCCAGGGTATCACCTTCCTGGGCTACAATCCTCAATATTCCGGTGCCCTCGGCAGGCAGCTCAAAGGAAGCTTTGTCGGATTCTATATCGGCAATGGTCTCATCCAAAGCTACCTGATCTCCGTCATTTTTCAGCCAAGCGCCAATAACTACCTCCGTAATGGACTCCCCAACTTCTGGCACCCTCATCTCAATAATATCACCTGAACCAGCGGGTGTGGAGCTGGGTGCTACCTCTTCGGAAGCACTCTCGACAGCCACCGGGTCCGTGGTAGCAGGAGCCTCTTGGGCATCTATTTCACAAATAACCGCCCCAATTTCCAAGGTATCCCCTTCCTGAGCTTTAGTCTTAAGAATACCAGCAACTTCCGCATTAAGCTCAAAAGAAGCTTTATCGGACTCCAGTTCACAAATGATTTCATCCACTTCTACATAGTCACCGTCTTGCTTGAGCCACTGTCCAACAGTCACCTCTGTGATGGACTCACCAACTGCCGGCACTTTAATTTCTAAACCCATATTTTGATTGGTTAGGACTTAACTAAAAGCCCGTTCTATAATATCATTCTGTTCTTCTTGATGTACCCGATGATAACCGGTAGCTGTTGAGGCGGTAGCTCTTCGGGATATAATATCTTTTTTCACTTCCCGGAAAGATCTGAGAATAAAGGCCCAGGCACCCATATTTTCTGGCTCTTCCTGCACCCAATTTATGCGGTCTACCTTGTACTTTTTTAGTTCCTTCAGGATCTGGTTCTTGGGAAAAGGGTGAAGCTGTTCTACCCGAATTATGGCCACATCCTTACGTTTCTGTTTTTGTTGGACCTCCAGAAGCTCGTAATAGATCTTGCCCGAGCAGCATAGAACTTTTTTCACTTTACTGTTGGTAACATAGCTGTCCGGTATTATCTCCTTGAAGCCTCCTTCCGTAAAATCACTGAGCGGGCTTACTACCTTGGGATGACGCAATAGGGATTTGGGCGACATGATGATCAACGGCATACGGAAAGGTAAGGACAATTGCCTTCTGAAAGCATGGAAGAGGTTGGCCGGAGTAGTTAAGTTGGCCACGAACATATTCCAGCCGGCAGCCATTTGCAAAAACCGCTCGGGACGGGCGTTGCTGTGTTCTGGTCCTTGACCTTCATACCCATGGGGCAATAGCAATACTAAACCGTTCATACGGTGCCATTTAGTATAGCTGGCAGTAATGAATTGATCGATCAATACCTGAGCGCCGTTGGCGAAATCTCCGAATTGAGCTTCCCAAATAACCAGGGCATTAGGATTGGCCATGGCATAACCAAACTCAAATCCCATTACTCCAAACTCCGATAGCAACGAATTGTGGATATCAAATTTCTCTTGATTGTCTGATATGTAATCCAGGCTGGAGTACGGTTCGTTGGTAGAGGCATCTCTGATTACCGCATGTCTATGCGAGAAGGTTCCCCTGCGGCTATCCTGACCGGAAAGGCGTACTAATTTATTTTCCAGCAACAAAGAACCGTAGGCCAGTAATTCAGCAGAGGCCCAATTCAATTCTTTTTTTTCGAAGAACATCTCCTGACGCTGTTTGAGTTGCTTCTCGATTTGTTTAATGGGTTTGAAATCCTGGGGTATTTTGATGAGGGCCTTGCCCACCTGGTCGATCACCTCGGTACTTATAAAAGTATCCGGTGATTTCTCAAAGTCACTGGGTTCGGATTTGCGTAAGCTGCGCCACTCCTCTTCCATCGGTTGATAATGATAGGGCAATTTTTGTTGTTTCACCATGTTCAATCGATCCTGTAACAAACCCCGGAACTCCTTGTCCATGTTTTTGGCAAGTTCTGCATCTACCTCGCCTCTATCGATCAGCCTCTTGTTGTACACTTCCCTGGGATTAGGGTGCTTGGAGATGATGTTGTACAATGAGGGTTGTGTGAATTTCGGTTCGTCACTTTCATTATGCCCATGCCGCCGATAACATACCATATCGATAAAAATGTCCCGGTTGAAGCGCTGTCGGAACTCCGCTGCTAGTTTGGCGCAGAAGATCACCGCTTCAGGATCATCACCGTTAACATGTAGTACCGGAGCATCTATTATTTTGGCTACATCCGTACAGTATATGCTGGACCGGGCTTCTTCAAAGTCGGTGGTAAATCCAACCTGATTATTGATCACAAAATGGATAGTTCCTCCGGTCTGATACCCTTCCAATTTGGACATTTGAGCCACTTCATAAACCAAACCCTGACCTGCGATTGCCGCATCTCCATGGATCAATATGGGAAGAACTTTATCGGGGTCGCTCTGGTATTGTTTATCAATTTTGGCCCTGGAAAATCCTTGAACCACCGGGTCAACTGCTTCCAAATGTGAGGGGTTAGGCGCTAATTTCAAGTATATGGTTTTACCTGAGGGCGTAACTACTTCACTTGAGAATCCCATATGGTATTTCACATCTCCATCTCCCATCGTTAGATCGGGTTGGGTTCCTTCGAACTCACTAAAGATCTGCTCGTAGGTTTTGCCCATAATGTTGGCCAGAACATTAAGCCGGCCACGATGCGCCATACCGATCACTACTTCTTCAACTCCCAGTTTGACGCTGTTGTTAATTATGGAGTCCAATGCGGGTATGGAGGTTTCCCCACCTTCTAAACTGAAGCGCTTTTGACCTATATACTTGGTATGTAGGAAATTTTCAAAAACCACCGCCTCATTCAGCTTGGTAAGGATCCGTTGTTTTTCCTCCACAGAGGGATCAAAGTTCAAAGCTTCTTTTTCGGATTTGGTGGTAAACCATTCCAGGATCTCCGGTTCGCGGATGTACATGTACTCAAAACCCACAGGTCCTTCGTAAATGGATTCCAGCGCCTTTACAATATCTTTTAATTTAGCGCGGCCAATGCCTATGGTTTTGCCACCTTCGAATTCAGTCTCCAGGTCGTCTTTGGATAATCCAAAGTGTTCTAGATGAAGCAGCGCTTTTCTGTCCTTACGTTGCCGAACAGGGTTAGTATCGGACTTTAGGTGACCTCGGCTGCGATAAGCATGTATGAGATAACGCACCTGAACTTCCTTGTAAGAGGACTCATCACCCACTGGTGTGGGAACCTTGGCCTGGGAAAATTCAAACCCCTCGAAGAAAAGGCGCCAACTAGGGTCTACCGAATGAGGATCCTGCTGATAGGATCGATAAAGTTCATCAATATATGAACTATGGGCATTGGAGATATAGGAATACGGGTCCATTTCAATTCAAAGCAGATTAACCAAAGGTATAAAACCACAGTAAAATACAAAAACCGTATAAACGATTATACGAATATTCTAATGTAATGTATATTATGGAATTTGACTTTTATGACAGGAATATGAACTGGCAACCACTCACATATAACATCGCCTCAAATACTTTGTGAAGTTTTGAAAATTACACTACCTTTGCACACCTTAAATTTGGACGTGTTCCATACGTAATGATTAAAGAAAATGTCTGTAAAAATTAGATTAGCGCGTCGAGGACGCAAGAAACTGGCACTGTACGACGTGGTCGTAGCCGACGCCAGATCACCACGAGATGGTCGATTTATTGAAAAAATTGGGATCTACAATCCCAACACCGATCCTGCAATCATCAATATTGATGAAGAAAAGGCCTTCGAATGGGTAATGAAAGGAGCACAGCCCACCGATACCGTACGGGCCATGCTCTCCTATAAAGGGATCATGATCCGTAAGCATCTTCAGGTAGGAGTTATTAAAGGAGCCATAACCCAGGAAGAAGCGGATAAAAGACTGGCAGACTGGCTGAAAGAGAAAGAAGCCAAAGTAACCGCCAAAATTGATCGGCTGGGTCAAGAACAAGCTGCTAAGGCCAAGGAACGCCTGGAAGCGGAACGAAAAGTTAAAGAGGCTAGAGTAGAGGCTATTAGGAGTAAGGCGGCGGCGGCAGTTGCCGCAGAGGCTGCTTCCGAGGTAACGGAGGGAGAAGCTGAGGCAGCTCCCACGGAGGAAACTCCAGCTGAGGCCACTAGTGAACAATCCACAGAGGCAGCTCCCTCAAAGGAAACTCCAAAAGAGACGACAGAAGTAGCAGAACCTGCGCCAGCTACCGGCAAAGCTCCTGCGGCAGAAGCACCTGCCGAGGAGACTCCAGCTGAGGCCAAAGCTGATGAAGCAACAGAAGCCGTTGGGGAAGAAGCACCTGCTGAAGCTGAAACCGAAGCCCAAACTGGAGCGGTGGAAACTCCTGCGGAAGAAGCACCTGCCGAGGAGACTCCAGCTGAGGCCGCTAGTGAACAATCCACAGAGGCAGCTCCCACGGAGGAAACTCCAGCTGAGGCCAAAGCTGATGAAGCAACAGAAGCCGTTGGGGAAGAAGCACCTGCTGAAGCTGAAACCGAAGCCCAAACTGAAGCGGTGGAAACTCCTGCTGAAGAAGCGTCGGAAGAAATA
>JAOTYN010000313.1 GCA_029861825.1 Cyclobacteriaceae bacterium | reverse complement strand
CTTTACCGCATCACTTTAATCAAAAAAGAAACCATGACCACCGCAGAAACAAAAGCCGCTATCCAACCTGGAGTACTCCATGGAGATCAGGTACAAGCATTACTCAACTATGCCCAAAGCCAAAATTTTGCCTTGCCGGCCGTAAATGTAATAGGAACTAACACCATCAATGCAGTTTTGGAAACCTCCCGGGAAGTGAACTCACCGGTAATGATCCAGTTTTCTAACGGAGGCGCCCATTTTGTAGCCGGTAAAGGTCTAAGTAATGACGGCCAAAAGGCCGCTGTAGCCGGATCAGTTAGCGGGGCCCTGCACATTCACAATGTGGCCGCGGATTACGGAATCCCAGTAGTCCTGCATACCGATCATGCTGCCAAAAAATTGCTCCCTTGGATAGATGGCATGCTGGATGCCGGTGAAGCTTATTTTCAGCAGCACGACAAGCCTTTGTTCAGCTCTCACATGATCGACCTGTCCGAAGAACCCCTGGAAGAAAATGTTGCCATCTGCAAGGAATATCTGCAACGCATGAGCAAACTGGGCATGACCTTGGAAATAGAGCTAGGCGTAACCGGTGGTGAAGAAGACGGTGTTGACAATACGGACATAGACAGCAGCCGGTTGTATACCCAGCCCGACGAAGTGGCCTATGCCTATGAACAGCTAATGGAAGTAAGTGACCGTTTCACTATTGCCGCGGCTTTTGGCAATGTACACGGTGTATATAAACCGGGCAATGTGGAGTTGCGACCTGAAATCCTGAAGAATTCCCAGGATCATATCCAGCAAAAATTCGGCACCGGCCCCAACCCTGTAAATTTTGTATTCCACGGTGGCTCCGGCTCACCTCAAAATCAGATCCGTGAAGCCATTGAATACGGTGCTATCAAAATGAACATCGATACGGACATGCAATGGGCCTTTTGGGATGGTGTACGCAACTACTACCACAGCAAAGAAGGTTATCTGCAAGGGCAGATCGGTAATCCCGAAGGGGACGACGTACCCAATAAAAAGCATTACGATCCGCGTAGCTGGCTACGCGCCGCAGAGCAGAGCTTTATCGAAAGACTGAAAATAGCTTTTGACGACCTGAATGCCTTGAATGTTATGGGCAAATTAGCGGAATAATCAGGCCTGTAACTTGATAAACAAGTAATCGCCCTCATCATTGGTATACTGTTGACGAATGGAGGTTATAGCCCCAGTGTCAATGTCCTGCTGTAGCTGGTCCAATCCTGATTGCAGCTCATCCGGTGGACACAACTTTCGGAATGAAGAGATCCCGTCACGACGTTGCTTATTTAAATAAACGTTTGCATCAAATTTTCCTGAATACAAAAACCAATCCTGCAGATCTGGTTCCACGAAATATTTTTCCTTAGCCACTATCTGCAATTCCGCCAGGTCGAATGCCGCGGACAGCATCTCCATACTGGGCATTTGCTCCATGGAGCGTTGCATCATCTGAGGAAAATAGTGGTTAAGCCAGTATCCTCTCATTTGCGCCGGCAGGGAAGTGAACAGCACTAAATGTCCACCTTTAATTACCCGGGCCACCTCCCGGAACCCTCTACTAAGGTCAGTCCAGTGATGGACGGTAAGTGTTGCCACACCGCCATGGTAATGGCCATCATCGAAAGGCAAATCGTTGACATCTGCCTGGATCCACTTCATCTCAGGAGCCTTAGTTTGAGCTTGCTCCAGCATGTGCATGGAGATGTCGATTCCCGCTAGATCAACCCCTTGACGGTGTAGGGCAATAGCATAGTTCCCAGTGCCGCAGCCGAAATCTGCATAGCATTTACCGGGTTGCGGCTGGAGATGGTACATCAGCCGGGACACCAAATAAGGGTCCGGCTGCCGGGTGCTGTCGTAATTATCCCCAATGGTATCGTATAAAGCTTTCTTCGAGTGCATTCGGCGTTTTGAGATCTGGCCAAAGTGTTCTTTCTGTATTTGAATTTATAAAAAAATGATCACACGACTATCTTTGACAAATTTCTTTATAGGCACAAAATCGGCAGCGGTCACTGTCTTCAGTTTGTTCAAAGGGGGTCTCAGGGTCGAAAATAGATTGCAATACCTCTTTGAGCTTGTCCTCAAACATGGATATCGCTTCGTCTGGCAACGGTTCCCCGTGATTCAGCCATTGTATGCCATCGTTTACTTTCTTCAAAGGATAGACCCCGATTCTCAAAGGTTGGTCAGGATTTGTCTGGTGCCAGAGATATGCGTAGAAAAATCCCTGAAAGCCAGATTTATAGCGCGGTTGTTCAAAATGACGCCCCAGATAATCATGACCTTTCAGAGGAAATTGCGGCTCCCAGGTGCGTACTACATCCGCTCTGCCGGTTTTGTAATCGATGATGCCAATAGTCCCGTCTTTTTGGTGCACCCGGTCCAGGGTTCCCTCTAGATTCAATTTCAAACCCGGCTTGACCTCTATGGTATGGGTAACTTTTTCTTCAGTAGCCACTACCGTAAACGGAGCTTCCGAGAAGTCATTGGACAATACCTTATAAAGCAGCTTTTGCACTATGAGCTCGTGCAATACATCTTTACCCTCCAGTAAAGCCGGTGTGCTTCTGCGGTAGAATTCCTGGAATGCCGATTTAACAGAATCTGCAACCAGCTCCGAGGCCCTCATCTCTTGTAACTGGGCTCGGCTTAAAACTTGGTTGACAGTCCCACTATAGATCCGATCCAATGCATAATGAACCACGTTGCCAAAATCCGCGGCATCCATTTCCGTTTTCACGGGTCTACGTTCCGGCAGTCTCAGCAGATAACGGAAATAAAAACGCAAAGTGCAATCCAGATAATGGCGGATGGCCGTGGGTGATAGCGATTTTTGTTCTCCGCCGGGTTCAGTATAGATCTCATGAAGTCGTGTTAATACCTCCTCGGTCTTTTCAATGGTTAATTGCTGGTCAATGGGAGCCCCAGTCAAAGGCATTTGAAAGATCTGCTCTTTGATGGCATCCTTATTAAAGGCTTGTTGCAATTGCCACAAAAAGCGGCTCTTCTCCCCCGATCCATCTATAGCTACTTCGGTATTGTACAGGATGTGTATGTGCTTGGCCCTTTGCAGGATTCTTTTAAAGTGATAGGAATAAATAGCATCTTGCTCTTCAAACGTAGGCAGCTTGAAGGTTTTACGCAGAGCAAAAGGGATATAACTCTTGTGCTGAATACCTTTGGGTAGTTTACCCTCATTGGCCGACAAAATAAAGACCCGTTCAAAGTCCAGGGTTCTGGTTTCCAGGAATCCCATTACCTGCACCCCGCCAATGGGCTCTCCGGAAAACGGTACCTTAGCCCCTTGAAAAGCTTCCGACACCAGGCTAACCATCGTCCGCAGCTCAATTTGGTGGGTAAAACCAGCTAATTGTTGCTCCAGTTGCTTTAAGTGCTTAATGCAGTGATAGGCATACTCCGACTCAATACTAGCTGGATCTTCTTCCAGCCTCAATCGGTGATAAAGTGTGACCAGCAATTCTCCCAGCTTCTTCATTAGATCCTTTGTCCTATCCTGTGGAGTAAGCGCCAATCTAAGAACAGCTGGGATCTCCGAGGTCAATAATGTCTGGGCCAGGATCCAACGGCTGCTAGAACCTCTCAAATCATTTAATATATGCCAAATGCGAGCATAAGCAGCTCCTTGCATCAGTGAAATAGAAAGAAGCGCCCTCAAGGCTTCCACATTGAAATAGACTTTTTCTCCCCTTCCTCGTATTTGTAACTGAAAATGGAGGTAAGCCTGTATCAGTCGAAACCATGGACTCTGTTTTAAAGGGGAACCCATGGTGACATTTAGTTTGCTTATAGATTCCGGCAATGCATATAGCGCAGGATAGAGCAGATTTTCATCCGAAAGTACCACCGCAGTGTGACGCTGCTCTTTTTCGGGTAGGTCTTTTAATAACTGTCCGGTAATCTGAGCCTGACCCAGGGATTGAACACCACCCTGCAGGTGTAAATGTTTGTCCTCCTTTAACAAATCACTAATCACCCATTTGCTGGTGGCTGAGGGTTTCCATTTGCGGTAGTATTGACGCAGGAACTTGCCGGCTTCGTCCCCGTCGTTTTCCAAATACCAAGAGTCCGCGTCCCAATAACAACAGCCGGTTCCTTTCT
The DNA here is from genome assembly GCA_029861825.1 of Cyclobacteriaceae bacterium. Classification (GTDB taxonomy): domain Bacteria; phylum Bacteroidota; class Bacteroidia; order Cytophagales; family Cyclobacteriaceae; genus JAJCYK01. The sequence continues at coordinate 1,204 of JAOTYN010000313.1, read as the reverse complement.
TCATTAGTGTATCGAAAATGATCTCCTCCGAGTTAGACAGAGCATTGAATCCGGCAAACACCACCTGTTGATACGGTAGGATCAAGGATCCATCTTCTAGCTGTTCCGCCACCTCCCGGTAAATCTGTCCGCTGTAACGCAGCCCTTTCTTTTGCAGGCGTGCTTTAAAAGCATGATAGGTTTTACATACCCGGGTCCACTGATTGGAAAAATTGGCCATCAGGTCGGTTTGTTGCTGTCCCAACATCTCATTGAAACGTTGTAAAGCGAACAGCACTTCTTCATTGTCGGCGTATAAGTTTTCCAGATCTTTCAAATCCTGAAGATTGCCATAAAGTTTATCGGCATCTACCAAGTAGCGATCCACTTCATCAAAATCACTGAGCAGTATTTGTCCCCAGGCATAAAATAGATCAAAGGTCGGCAGTTCTTCTTTTTTTACGGAACCCTCCGGGTGCGGCAAATAAGTTTCAGTATATACCTCATACAGCTCAAACATCAACTGAAGATCATCGGTAACCGCATGTCCTGCACTGGCAGCCACAAAATCCTCTATGCTTAAAATTTGTGGCGACCAGAAAGTTTGTGTGGGGTAGGCTTCCATTAAAGCCTCTCTAAAGTAGTAGCACGCCCTGCGGGTGGGGAACACGTATGCCCGGTCTTTCAATTGAGCCAGCTGATCGGCAGTGATGTCCTTGATAATATGGGAAATAAAACTATCCATGAACTTCCACCAACTCCAGATTATCCACATAAACCAGAAAGGACTGCACATTGGTATAGCCCATGGCTTCCAGATGGCCGGCATATCGCAATACTTGCTTCTTGTGCTTGGGATCCCGCTGCTCCTTTTTGTAATCGATCACTAAGGTGGCCTCTTTATTGGAAACCACCCGGTCAGGTTTGAATAACTTGCCCTCGCTGACGATCTCCCGTTCCGTCAACACTTCCCAGGATGGATCAAACCAGGATTTGAACTGTGGGTTGGCCAAAAGGGTGGACACTCTGGTGACCAGCGACTCCCGGTCCGAGGCTTGAATTACTCCTTCGCTCTGCAACCGGTCCATTACCAAATCCAGGGTGTCGGGGCTTACCAATTTTTCCAAGACGGCATGCAATTTGATCCCTTGTTTGATCTTAACAGTCTTCTCATGATCCAACAGCATGAAAAACTTTTGGGCCTCTTCCCTGATCTGTACTTTGT
>JAOTYN010000311.1 GCA_029861825.1 Cyclobacteriaceae bacterium | reverse complement strand
CAAAACCAGCACGCTCTTCTGATTTTCCGCACAGGCCTCCATTACATAACTCATGGTGCTGATATAGGTGTAGAAGCGTACTCCTACGTCTTGAATATCAAATAGTACCAGATCCACGTCCTCAAGCTGTTCGACAGAAGGTTTTTTATTGGACCCGTACAAGGATACTATAGGCAAGCCCGTTTTTTGGTCGATACTATTTTGCACGGTTTCACCCGCTTCCTGTGCTCCTCTAAAACCGTGTTCAGGGGCAAAAACCTTGGAGATATTCATGCCCAGGCTTTTCAAAGTATCCACTAAATGGGTGGAGCCGACCATGGATGTATGGTTTACCACTAAGGCCAGGGATTTATCCCGAATTAGCGGCAGATAGGCATCAAGTTTTTCTGCACCCAGCACCAGATCAGGAGTGGGTGCTTGCACCTCTGGTTCTTGGTGGCTGGTTTCACTTACCTGACTTTGGCAGGCGGTGAGGGGCAGCAAAAATGTAATTATGAACAATGCCGGTTTCATGTTTTATTGTGTATTTTACAGCCGTATTACTGGCCACTAAAATAGCCATATTCTTGAACCTCCCTTACTATATATCCAAAAGATTAAAGGCCAACGGCAACAGTTTTAGTGCCACAGTAAATAAGATCGCCTTGGCCAGTATTACCATCGGTCTGGCTATAATGTTGATTTCGGTGATGATATTAGGGGGCTTCACCAGTACCATTGAAAACAAGATCTTTAGTTTTGCTGGTCATTTTCAAGTGGTAAAGTTTACTTTGAACAACTCCCTGGAAGAGTCACCTTTTATATCCGAGAACGACTTTTTCACACATCCTGAAAACTACCCTTTCGTCTCCCATATACAGGAGTTCGGACATAAAGCCAGTCTGTTAAAAAGCGACCAGGAAATTGCCGGTGTATTGTTGAAAGGTGTAGGGCCCAGTTTCGATAGTGCCACCTTCATGCCCAACATTGCCGAAGGTGGTTTTATCCATTTTCCTGATTCCGGTTACTCTCGTGAGGTCATAGTCAGTAAAAATATGGCACGCCTGATGCGTATCAAGCTGCACGATAATGTATTGCTCAATTTCATGGATTTCAGCACTACTCCTCCCAGCTTACGAACCCGCAGGTTACAGGTGGTAGGACTTTACGATACCGGTCTGGAAGACTTCGACGAGCGTATCGTAATAGGGGATATTGATCTTATCCGGCGACTTAACAATTGGGAGCCCAATCTGGTAGGAGGATATGAAGTGTTTCTCAAAGACTACGGCGAAGTGGACTATGCCGAACGCTGGCTGTACGATAACCTGGATTTCGACCTTTATGCCCAGAAGGTATCCAATAAATACGCCCAATTTTTCGATTGGATGAGATTGATTGCCAAGAACGAAGTGATTTTTCTGGTGATCATCACCTTTGTAGCTTGTTTCAATATGGCTTCGGTACTGTTGATCATGATCATGGAACGCACCCAAATGATCGGCATGTTAAAGGCTCTGGGGGCCGGGAGTAAATTGGTGCGGCAGGTATTTGTTTACCGGGGCATGAGACTAATCGCCAAAGGGATGTTATTGGGTAATATCCTAGGACTTGGACTGGCCTTTATCCAGGACAAGTTTAAGGTCATACCTCTAAATCCCCAGAATTACTATATGGAATATGTACCTATCCAATGGGATTGGATGTGGGTAATCGTTTTGAATATACTGACTTTCCTGATCATCAGTGCGGTCTTGTTGCTGCCTACTATGATAATATCCAGGATCAGCCCTATCAAGGCCATTCGATTTGATTAGTCGCGGGAATACTTACGACCGAATAAGCTCCTGAACTTCATCTTGATCACCCCGAAAACTGCCTCTTTAAAAATTCCTTTGGACAATTTGGATTCCCCACGGGTACGATCCGTAAAAACAATGGGTATTTCCTTGATCTTAAATCCCAACTTCCAAGCAGCAAATTTCATTTCAATTTGGAAGGCATACCCCATAAATTTGATCTTGTTCAGGTCTATGGTTTCCAACACCCGACGGTGATAGCACTTAAACCCGGCGGTGGTATCGCGAATAGGCATACCGGTTATAAAGCGCACGTAAGAACTAGCGAAGTAGCTCATCAGTACCCGGCCAATGGGCCAGTTTACTACATTTACACCAGTGACATAACGGGAGCCAATGGCCAGATCGATTCCTTCTTCATAGCAGGTTAGGTATAAGCGCACCAGATCCTTGGGGTTGTGGGAAAAGTCCGCATCCATTTCGAAAATGTATTGGTAACCCTTTTGCAGAGCATATTGAAAACCTTCGATATAAGCCGTACCTAGACCGCTTTTATTTTGGCGACTGAGAAGATGCAGATTTTCCGAGAATTTGGTCTGGAGTTTCTTTACAATGTCGGCGGTACCGTCTGGTGAATCATCATCTACCACCAATACATCCAGGGGGATGTCCAATGAGAATACCCTCAACAATAGCGGTTCAATGTTCTCGCACTCGTTATAGGTAGGTATGATAACCAGGCTGCTATTCACTCTGTAGGGTATTAACTAGCTAAGGTAATTAAAATAAAATATAATTTTTTAGGGATCATGCGGGGTTGTGGGTTGATCCTGATTCTCCTGGTTGTTCTGAGATTTTATGGTTTCCTCCTTGACCTTCCATTGCTGTATCTTCACCTGATCTTTGATCAATTCTAATGATTCAACCACAATCTGCCGGTTTACGGCGTCTAATTTAGTGTCCTGTTCTCTCATGGAAATAGCATCTAGTGATAGATGAGTAAGGTCATCCAGGATCACTTTGTTGCGGGGGCTTCCCAAGTCTTTAACGGATTGATCAATCACATTATAAACGATATCATTAATGGCCTTTTCAAGATTGGAGGCCAGGTTGCTGCCAATGACGGGGATTTTACTGATGTTATTGATTTCCTGATTGTTTTCAACCGCAGTACGGATACGCAGTTCAACATAGTTTTCCAGGTCTTGGCTATAATTTTCGTAAGCCTCACCGATGATGAATTGCAACCTATGGGATAACCATTCCACGATCACTGTTCTTTGCGGTTCTATCACTTGGTTCATAATTTCGGTGGCCAGGGGATTACCACTTTGCACTTCATCCTGAACACCCGTCAGTACGTTTACCACCACCCGGTCCGAAACTTCCTCAGTCAGGATATTCAGGTATTTGTTGAAGGTGGCAAAGAGATAGGTCCTGGTGATATCGATGATCTTTAATTTCTGCAGGCGCATCACAATGCTAACCACTCGCAAAACCCTTAGGAAGCGAAACGATCCCACGGGTATACACCCCAGAACATCGTACCAGTGGATAAATGGGTAGAAAAACCATTTGTAATAGGTATGATTTTTTACAGCCATCCCCCAGCGAATCAGTAACTCCACCACGAAAATGGCCACAAACCAAATATCGATAGCAAAGAAGTCCTGATGGACTTCCCTTAAGTAGAATTCATAGAATCCAGGGGTGTATTTACTCAACAAGCCTTGAACCATTTGACTGCCAAACAGCAAATCGAACAAGATGAGTACCAGATTGGCTATGAGGATAAGCATCATAAGCAGATCCACCAGTACGATTTTGGCGTCCTTGCTTTTAAGCAAATCTTTAATTCTGGCCCGCATAATCCCCAAAACTACTATTTCTCGTTAATTGTCAAACTATCTTACCGTTGAGAATAGTGGTTTTCACCAGGTTACTGCCAAATGAATAAGGTAGAAATGCCAGTGAGGGAATGGCTTGGGTAATAAATACATTCGCCACCTTTCCAGGGGTAATGCTGCCCAACAGGTCCTGAACCTCCATGGCGTAGGCCCCATTAATGGTGGCAGCATTTAGAGCTTCTGCAGGGGTCAACCGCATTTTTATGCAGGCTAATGAAAGGATCAAACCCATATTTCCGGAAGGCGCGCTTCCCGGGTTGTAATCAGAGGCGATGGCCAGAGGCAGGTCGGCCTTCAAAAGGTCCCGTGCGGGTGGATAAGGGAGGTTTAAAAAGAAAGCTGCGCCTGGCAAAGCCGTAGGCATGGTGGTGCTTCCCTGTAGCGCCTCAATTTCTTCAGTTCCTATGCATTCCAAATGGTCCACACTTAATGCTCCTACTTTAACACCTGTTTGTACGCCCCCCGATCGATTAAGCTGATTGGCGTGCACTTTAGGCTTGAGTCCATAGCGCAAACCCTGATTCAGTATCAATTCGGACTCCTGCGGGGTGAAGAATCCTTCCTCACAAAAAACATCACAATAATCGGCCAGGCCTTCCGCAGCTATTTTAGGGATCATGACCTCGGTCACTTCTTTCATATAGGCTTCCCGGCTTTTGTCCGGAGGAAAGGCGTGAGCTCCCAGGAACGTGGTTTTCATGGTCACCGGGGTGGTATCGTTTAGCTTTCGGGCCACCCGAAGCATTTTGATCTCGTCCTGCAGCGTTAGGCCATAACCACTTTTTATTTCCAGGGCACCGGTTCCTGTCCGTATCACTTCCAGTACCCGGGCCAGCGCCTGTTGGTATAATTGTTCCTCCGAGGTCTTTCTCAGTTGCAGGGCGGAATTTAATATGCCCCCTCCTTTCTGGGCGATCTCAGCATAGGTCAGCCCATTGATCTTATCTTCAAACTCCTGCTCCCTGCTTCCCGCAAAGACCAAGTGGGTGTGTGAATCCACGAAACTGGGCAGTACGAAACTTCCACTGGCGTCTATGGTTTTTTCGAATTCGACCTGGGGCCTTAGTTCCATGGGTCCGTAACTGTGAATAAGACCGTTTTCGATACAAAGGAAGGCGTTCTCCTGAATCTCAAGAGTATCCATTTCAGCTCCTGCCAACCAAGTAGTGGTAGGATGATCCGATTTGATTAACCCCTTGATATTTTCTACCACTATATCCATTAAGAAGAACTGGAAGTTAGTTCTTTTGGTAAGCTTGAGGCTGGCCTTGAGGAGCCACGCCGAAAACAGGGAAACTTAGTTTGAACATGGCATAGAAACCTCTTTCCTTTACACTAGGCCGATAACCCAGTTCAGCGCCATATGAGTAGCCCACTTTTTTATTGAATTTACCTTCAACGCCGGCTCGGAATCCCAACTCCTGGGTATCGAGTTGATTACCGGGCACGGTATTAATTCCCAGCATCACATCATTGATATCCACCGAAGGGGCATAAATTACATCTATAAAAGCATTGAAATTTAGATCGTTCACCAGTACCCCAAAGTCCCGGTGGGGCTTTATCGCGATATTTTTGATCAAGGTCAGAGAAGCTCCCAGATACAATGCTTTGACATCCACGTTGGCGTAGAGCTTAGCATCTCCTATGGGATCATTGTTTTCATCA
>JAOTYN010000016.1 GCA_029861825.1 Cyclobacteriaceae bacterium | reverse complement strand
CGATAATATTTAACCTTTTTTTGTTTACATTGGCCAGCTGGCTATGAAAATAGATTTGACAAATAAGCGTATTCTGGTTACCGGGGCAAGTCGGGGGATTGGCAAGGCGATTGCCCTTCAACTACAGCAATCCGGAGCCAGGGTGGCCGCACACTATCAAAAAAATGAGCAGGCTGCTAGATCATTAGCGGAGGCTTCGGACCCTGAAATTCACTTATTCAAAGCCGATTTTAACCAACCGATACAGGTAGCACAATTATTCGAAGAGGTTTTGGATTCATTGGGCGGGCTAGATGTTTTGATCAATAATGCTGGACTAGCCACATATTCACCATTGGCATCTCCCGATCCGGACTGGCTCGGGTGCTGGGAGCACACGCTTCAGGTCAATCTTGCTTCTGCCGCTCTGTTGTGCAAAAAAGCTATTCCGGTATTTCAGAAACAACAAAAAGGGATCATTATTAACATCTCCTCGCGGGCAGCTTTCAGGGGTGACACTCCGGAATACCTGGCTTATGCTGCTTCCAAGGGAGGCTTAGTAAGCCTCACCAGATCCTTAGCACGAGCCTATGGAAAGGAAGGGATAGTAGCTTTTAACGTGGCCCCCGGATTTGTAAGGACCGATATGGCCCAGGATTTTATTGACCAGTATGGTGAAGATCGAGTGGTAAGCGATATAGCCTTGGACGAACTCACTCAGCCTGAGGATGTGGCCCCCACCATTGCTTTTCTAGCCAGTGGTATGGCCAATCATGCCACAGGGGCCACTATTGACATTAATGCCGGAAGTTACGTTCATTGACTATGGCAAGAGACAAAAAACGTTGTGCATGGGTTGGAGAAAGCTCCTCTGATTATGTGGAATATCACGATAAAGAATGGGGCGTCCCAGTTTATAATGATAATGTACTTTTCGAGTTCCTTATCCTGGAGGGTGCACAAGCTGGCCTGAGCTGGAGTACTATTTTAAAAAAGCGCGCCGGTTATGCTATAGCTTTCGCTCACTGGGATTTTGAGAAAGTAGCTAAATACCAGGAAAGCAAAATTCAAAAACTGATGCAAGATCCCAGGATAGTCCGAAACCAGTTGAAGATACGATCGACTGTGACCAACGCCCAGCACTTTATTAAGATCCGGGAATCTCATGGTAGTTTCAGCGACTATCTGTGGGACTTCGTGGGGGGCAAGCCCGTAAGGAATAAATTCAAAAAAATGTCGGACATTCCTGCCAGCACAGAGCTTTCTGATGCCATTAGCAAAGACCTCAAAAAGAGAGGGTTTAAATTTGTGGGGTCTACCATTATATATGCGTATTTACAGGCGGTTGGAGTAGTGAACGATCATACCATGGATTGTTTTCGGTATAAAGAAATAGGCGATTGAAGATTATAGATTGTCGAATAGTGATTAGTGAAGTTAGTTAGATCTCCAATCTCCAATCACCGACCTCCAATTTCTAATCTCTATTCCCTAATCTATTCTCCCAGTTCCAATATGATCCCACTCTTGCTCTGCCAAATACTCCACATTCCATGGAACTGCCCCTGAAGAATTACCGGTGCCGTATAAAGAACCTGATCATCTGTAATCTGGACATTGCTGGCAAGATCCTGACTTTGAGAGAAACTATATTCATAAGCCTCCAGTAGCTGTTGCTCTAATTCCGAAATACCCCGGGTTTGCCGGGTTATTATTGACATGGTGACCTGCTGCTCATGGACTTGGTTTAAGGAGTCGATATAGCGGCGTCCAGCAGGTGACGACCATAGAGCAGAGTCCAGATCGTCTACGGTATTTAGATACCGCACAATACTGTCGCCTCGCTGATAAGCCATTGTGACAATATCATTTTCGGTAGCTCTAATAATTTCGTGTCGCTTCAGTCCCTCCCGAAGTTTCTGGTGATTGGCTTTTTGTTCGGAAAGATCGCCGCACCCTCCTAAAAGAAAAGTTCCGGCAAAGAAGATAAAGAGTAAGCGCATAGCCAAAATTACAAAACCGTCTATTAACCGGAATAAGTTATCAAAAAACCTTCCGCCGGTTGCATTCAAAAACATTTGTTAATTTTGTTACATCTAAAAGTCGCTATGCTGGAAAAGTTAGAAGCAATTGAAGCAAGGTTCGAAGAGGTAGGTCAATTAATCGTACAGCCCGATGCCACCTCCGATATGAAAAGGTACTCCAAATTGTCCAAGGAGTACAAGGATTTGGATAAGATCGTTTCCAAGTACCATGAATACCAAAAGGTCCTCAGCGATATTAAAAGTGCTAAAGAACTGTTGTCTACGGAGAAAGATCCGGAATTCAAGGAAATGGCCAAAGCTGAATTGGACGACTTGCAGCCCCGGCAACAGCGGCTGGAAGAGGAATTAAAGCAGCTACTGATACCTAAAGACCCTAATGACAGTAAAAATGCGGTCCTGGAAATAAGGGCGGGCACCGGTGGGGATGAAGCCGCCATATTTGCGGGTGACTTGTTTAGACTCTATCAAAGATTTGCGGAGAAATCAGGCTGGAAACTGGAGGTGCTGGATCTGACCGAAGGTACCAGTGGTGGCTATAAAGAGATCATTAGTATGGTTTCTGGTGCAGATGTTTACGGCAAACTAAAATTCGAATCGGGTGTTCATCGGGTACAACGAGTGCCTACAACAGAAACTCAAGGCCGGGTCCACACCTCAGCCGCCAGTGTTGCGGTATTGCCGGAAATGGATGAGGTAGATGTTGAGATCAACATGAACGATATCAGGAAGGATACTTTTTGTTCATCCGGTCCTGGCGGACAAAGTGTAAATACGACCTATTCGGCAGTCCGACTAACCCATATCCCTACGGGTTTGGTGGTTTCTTGCCAGGATGAAAAATCCCAACTTAAAAATCTCGATAAGGCACTCAAAGTGTTGAGATCCCGTTTATATGAAATTGAGTTACAGAAACATCAGGATGAGGTTGGAGCACAGCGGCGGTCCATGGTAGGCAGTGGAGATCGATCCGATAAGATCCGTACTTACAATTACCCACAAGGTCGGGTTACCGATCATCGTATCGGGTATTCTGTTCATAATTTACCTACTGTGATGGACGGGGAAATAGGAGATTTCATTGAACAACTGCGAATTGCAGAAAATGCCGAGAGGTTGAAAGAAGGCACCGACTAAAGCTGCAGTGAGAAATTCCATATTTATTGTGTTGATCGTCTGGGGCGCTTTAATCTCCAATTGTACTTTGCAGGAGGAGGATATCACCCCAGATCCTCAGGCTATGTTGTCCTTTTCCGTCGATACCCTTTTTTTTGATACGTTATTCACCGACACCATCAGTCTAACTCGGCGTTTTAGGGTATTTAATCCCCAGAAGAACGCCGTAAATGTTTCCAGTATTGACCTGCAAGAGGGTTTAAGCTCTTCTTTTTCTCTTACCATTAACGGTATACAAGCGGAGTCTTTTCAGGACCAGATCATATTGGGGGAGGACAGTCTGCTGGTGTTGGTGACTGCTACCATTCCTTCCAGAGGTGAGAACATCCCCTTTTTAGTGGAGGACGCTGTGCAGTTTCTGACCAATGGTAACTTACAGCAGGTAAACTTGGTAGCATGGGGGCAGGAGGCCAATTTCTTTAGATCGGACAGTGTATTACTTTGCAATACCGTATGGACCAGCGATAAGCCTTACGTCCTATACGGTTCGGTTTTGGTGGACTCCCTATGTACCTTGACCATTGAAGCCGGTACCGAGGTTTTTGTCAATCAAAATGCGGCCATTTTGGTGGGGGGGACCTTGGAAATTACCGGTTCAGCCGAAGAGCCAGTGATCATAAGAAATGTTCGTCTGGATATTGAGGACGCTCCAGGACAATGGATCGGCATCATATTTCTACAGGGAAGCAAGCACAACAATCTTCAGCATACGGTAATTCGAAATGCGGAGTTTGGGCTACGTATTGGGACTCCCGATAGTGATACTATCCCTGATCTGATTTTAGGTAACAGCGTGGTAGAGAACATGTCAACCTTTGGGATATTGGCTTTTACCTCCGACGTAATGGCTTATAATACCGTAGTGGATAATTGTGTTGACTTTGGAATTGCGCATTTCGCCGGTGGTTATTATCAATACCAACACTGTACTATTGGCAACTACTCCATAGGACAGTTTAGCGAACAACCTGCTGCAATCTTTACAGACAACCTCACCTTAAGCGATGGCAGCGAATTAGTGGAAGACTTATATGTCAGGATCCAAAATAGTATCATTTGGGGTGACCATCAAGATAGTGAAGAATTGATCTTGGACACTGCTGGAGGAGCGTTGAGTGACATCTTCATGCAAAATCTAATGCTGAGATCCAGTAATTCCCTTTTCGATATTAACAATAACATATTGAGTACTGATCCCGACTTTCCAGCCTTTATAGATCCCTTTAATTTCGACTACCGATTAGATACCTTAAGCCCTGCCAAAGATAAAGGAATTGACTTGATGATCAACCGGGATATTTTAGGCAATGACCGCGACACTCAACCGGACTTGGGAGCTTATGAAAGAATAGAGTAATTCAGAATCGATAGTTGAAAAGCCGGATATCTTTTTCTGCCCATCGTGTAACCATTTCTCTGGTAGTGTGGTTGTAGTGCTGCCGATACGGACTGCTATCCCCTAAGCGATTCAGGTGCAGACGGGATAAATCCTTCAAACCAGTGGCAGCGGCAATTTTTTGAAGATCTTGGTGCCTATGCTCATAGCGAGCAACAAAATCAACCATTATTTTACCGTCGATATCTAAAAGGTAGTCCGCACACTGATAATAATGACCGTGGTAACTATAGGGTGACAAATTGTGATGAGTGGGCTCTTCAAAAAACAGCATTAAATAGTGCTCAAAGCTCATGCTTGGAGGCAATTCACCACAAGTTCTGCGATAGCTGAACATCGACCACATCCGGTCCCAGGGATTACGCACCATAGAGAATGTATATAGTTTTTGCCAACATTTCTCACCCAACCGCTGCCGCATATTCCTGGCTGACAAATGACTGGGAATGGCTTGATATTTTAGGTTGTGAGCCGATTCCAATAGATCGGACTTACCGTAAGCTTTGCCAAGTTGGAGTTGCAGTGACACCCGTATACTGCTGGAGCTGGTTCGGGGGATATCAACGAACCACACTCCACCACGACATATCAGATGCAGGGCTTTCCGGTAAAGAGCACTTTGCCAAATTTTCTTTATCATGGAACTGCTACCATAATTGCTATGAAATTTCCAGGTGGTTCGCTGGCTTGCTAAATTGCATTAATCATCTGATCATTTTCAAATCATGGAATTTTACCAAAAAGAGATCACTTTACCCGCATTGTCCCGAGGATTTCATTTAATCACACCTCAAATCGTGTCTCAGTTCCCGGAGATTGGAAGGATACAGTCAGGATTTATTCAGGTTTTCATCAAACACACTTCTGCCAGCTTATGCATTAACGAAAATGCCGATCCTACTGTCCGGCAAGATTTCGAAAGTCACTTTAACAAAATGGTTCCGGAAAATATGTCATATTACAAACATAACTATGAAGGTTCCGATGATATGCCTGCTCACATAAAAGCGGCTCTCTTAGGGTGTCAGCTCCTGATACCCTTAACTGCTGGAAGGTTATCTTTAGGAACTTGGCAGGGTATATATTTATGTGAACATCGGGACCACGGAGGACCAAGGCGCTTAGTTTGTACCGCTTTCGGCAGTACCGGCTAGCGCAGATTAGGAAGAGACAATTTAAAGGTGGATCCTTCGCCCAGTTTAGATTCTACTTCAATGATTCCGTGCAACTTCTCCACCGTTTCCTTAACGATGTATAAGCCCAATCCGGAGCCTTCAGCTTCAGTGGTAGCTCGGAAGAACATTTCAAAAATACTCTCGATGTGGTCCGGGTCAATTCCTTTACCGTTGTCGGCAATAGTAATATGGGCGCGGCCATCCTTTATCTCCACATACATCTTTAAATAAGGATCAGCTTTGTGGGGATCATGATATCTGAAAGCATTGGATATCAGATTATTAAACAGAATGCGAAGCCTTTTAGGATCGGAACGGAATTCCTGGCCATCGCTCACATGGATCTCTGTACGTATACTGTCAGCAGAAGGTAAGTATTTTAAATGTTCGATGGTTTCCTCAGCTAGCTCCTTGAAATCTACTGATTCTGCATGCAGCCCTTGGCGCGCGTTGCGGGATACATTGATGATATCTGAAATCAGACTGTCTAATTTGTTCACACTGCCCTTCATCATTTCCAGATAACTGACCACTTTTTCATTATTTGTCTCCAGCAAGGCAATGTTAACCAAGCCCAATAGTGAAGTTAATGGGGCTCTGAGATCGTGGGAAGCGCTATATACAAAACGGTCCAACTCCGCATTGATCTTCTTGAGCTCACTGTTCCTTTCATGCAGTAAGACTTTGGACCTCTTGATATCGGAAATGTCCACAATGGCTCCGTCGTAGATAAGGTTGCCATTCTCATCGCTGGTCAATAAAGTGCTTAAGTACCCCCAAAATATTTCTCCATTGGACCGCCGAAACTCGATTTGCTCATTCTTTAGAAAACCATCTGTGGCCAATTGTTTTTTAATCCGGCTCCGGTCATCTTCATTGGCATATAGCCTTTCAGGATTAATGACCATGGCCTCTTCCAGGCTAAGACCAAACATTCTGGCAAAGGCTTTGTTGATATAGACGAACCCGTCTTCAGGCGTACTGCGATAGATCCCTTCATTGAGATTTTCATTAATAGAAATGAGCAAATGTTCGTTTGCTTTTAATTTAGCCTGAGTGCGCTTTATTTCAGTTATGTCTTGGATGATAGCCAACAAACATTGCTCTCCGTTGAACTCTACCAGATCAAGGTTAAGTATAGTTTTTATGTCATGGCCATTTTTCAGAGTAAAGCTTACCGGGTAGTTATGTACACTGTTCCTTTCTTTCAAAAGCTGATTAATACGTACGATGTCTCTATCACTTTGAAAGAAGCCAAGCTTCAAGGCGCTGGCTCCCTGGAGTTGATCTTTGGCGAATCCAGAGATTTTAACAAGAGCATCGTTCACATTCAGCATAGTACAATCGTCCATTCGCAATATGGCCAAGGGTAGGGGGGCTGTGTGGAAAGCCTTGGCAAAAATGGACTCGGACTGCTGACCGTCTCCGTTATCAGAACTAGTAGATAGTTCCTTGGAAAAGATCGTTTCAAAAAAGCAAATGTACCGGTTGTCGTGCACTTCGAAAGGTGCAGCTACCACTTGCACGCGGGTAAGGTAATCACCGGATAATTCTTTGAATGTTCCCGATTGTTTAGATCCGCGGATGGCGTCTTCCAAAGCGTCGACCACAGTGGCCCGAATTTCAGGGTGCAAGATTTCCGTAAGAGACATTCCTTCTTCCAGTTTCAAACTGAACACAGGACTGTCCTCCACACCATGATGCCCCAATATCTCCATTTCCTTATTTATTATTACATAAGGATGATCGAATGGGTTGATCAAGGTCTCAGAAATTAGCTCCTTATATCGCAACATTTTCATTCTACAAATCCCCTCCGGAGGTATCCGGGCTCCATTTAAGGGAATCTTTAATATAGAAAAGATCGTATGGTTTAAAATCTAAAAACGTCTGGAAACAGTACACCCAAGAGTTATATGAAGAAATTTTACAGGTTTGCTAAGGGAGTAATGGAGAAAAATCATCTTCTGCGAGCCTAGCTTATTACAATTGTTTAACTTTTCGGCTTGATTATAATACATTTAGAATATGAGAGTACTTACAAAGATTTGGACACTTTTGCTGATAGCCCCTCTGGCATCATCTTGTGGCTATAATAAGATGGTTAGTCTGGATGAAGCCGTCACCAGCCAATGGGCACAGGTTGAAAACGCCTATCAAAGAAGAGCCGATCTAATCCCCAACCTGGTTAATACCGTAAAGGGTGCAGCAGAAACTGAAAAAGAAATTCTGACACAGGTTATTGAGGCCCGGTCGAAAGCTACTTCCACTACCATCGATGCAAACAACCTCACTCCGGAAAATCTCGCCAGGTTTCAACAGGCTCAGGACGCCTTGAGTTCAGCTCTATCCCGGTTACTGGTTACGGTAGAAAGGTACCCCGATATTAAATCTAACCAGAACTTTTTGGATTTACAGGCTCAGTTGGAAGGAACTGAAAACCGCATTTCAGTGGAAAGAAGAAAATTCATTGAATCTGTCCAAAGCCACAATACCTATATCCGTCAGTTTCCGCAGCTTATCTACGCCGGATGGTTTGGCTTTGAGAAGAAAGGACAATTTGAGTCAGCCCCTGGTGCTGATGAGGCTCCTGAAGTTGACTTTGGTGATTAAATGGAAGAGTTCCTGCTTCAATTAGATGAAGACCGAATAGTTACTTCCATTGGAGAGGCAGAATCCAGTACCAGCGGTGAGATACGGGTACACATTGAGAAACATTGTCCCATCGAAGTACTGGATCGCAGTGTGGAGGTTTTTGCCAATTTGCATATGCACCAAACCCGTCAACGAAACGGGGTACTGATCTATATAGCCTGTCATGATCACAAGTTTGCCATCATCGGTGACGCCGGCATCAATGCCAAAGTGGGACCGAATTTCTGGCAAGAGGAAAAACAGATCTTGTCTCACCATTTTCAGGCTTCACAATTTACCGACGGCATTGTGAAAGCTATTCATAAAGTAGGCACGGTGCTTAAGCAACATTTCCCATACCGGCCTGACGACATTAACGAGCTTCCCGATGATATCAGCTATGGGGATTAAAGGATTTAGTTGGGGAGTGATGTTATTTCTGGTGTGTAATGTTTATGCCCAGGAGTTTCCCGATCGCCCGGTCCCGCCTAGGCTGGTCAATGATTTTGCGGAAATATTGTCCAATGATGAAAAACAGTTGTTAGAGAATAAATTGGTAGCTTATAATGACTCCACCAGTACTCAAATTGCCATAGTTACGGTCTCTAGTTTACGCGACTATCCCGCCTCAGATTATAGTTTTCAGCTTGCGGAGATGTGGGGTATAGGACAACAAGGAACGGACAACGGATTGCTGATCTTAGTGGCTCCCAATGAGCGCCGCATCTTCATTGCCACCGGCTACGGATTGGAGCCCTATGTTCCGGATGTGGTGGCCAAGCGCATTATCGAAAAAACCATAAAGCCCAATTTTAGAAACGAAGATTATTATCGGGGGCTTGATCAAGCCACCAACATCTTAATGGGCCTGTTGAGCGGACAGTTTGCCCCTGAGCAATTGGATGAGAGCATTTCCATCTGGCCGCTCTTGCTCCTATTCGGATTCTTCCTGCTGGTGCTGTTTTTAATTTCCAGGGGTAACCGAGGAGGAGGAAGCTACTATGATCCTGACAGCCGCACCTATATGGGCCCTTACCGGGGGTCCAGTACTTGGAGTGACTTCAGCGGTGGTCGCGGTAGTTTTGGCGGAGGTGGTGGCGGTGGCTTTGGCGGCTTTGGCGGCGGCAGTTTCGGCGGCGGCGGTGCCGGCGGCAGCTGGTAATTATTTTTTCACCACCAAGCAGTTAGCAATCATATCATGCAGTCCTTGCTGTTTATCTGTAAAGGCGATCATAATGTACCCGATGTACAGGATAGCTCCTGATATGATCTTACCGAAATACCGGCCTGTAGCCCGGCCAAAAGATATGGGTCCGCCGTTCATATCCGTTACTTTTAGGTTCAACACCATTTTCCCCAAGGTGGCCTGGTTTTTACCGGATTCCATTAAAGCATAATATAACCAAACCACTACCACGGAGCCTATGGATGCGGCAAATATCAGCGATCCAGCCATCATTTCGGCCGCAAAATTTTCGGGGTCGTCAAAATCGGCGAACGCGTCCGTTCCAACGCCTAACACCGCCATCAGGATCACCCAAAATATTCCCAGAGCAAAAGAGAGGATGATGGCATCGATAAAGTAAGCCAATAAGCGCATTAGAAACCCCGCATATTCTACAGGTGTAGATTCGGGATTGTTAACAAGGTCGATAGGTTGATTGGTCTGTTCCATGTGTTTTCTTGATTTGCACAAAATATACGCATTACACCACCTAGAACCAAATAGGGCCCCTTTATCCCGCAACTTTGCCTAAAACTATAGTGGACATGCTTCTTAGCTCCGCAACATGCACAGTCTTAAGAGGTTCGAGATATTCCATATGGTGCTTCTCCATTAATTGAACAAGCATTGCTTTCTCCAGCAAGTATCGTTCAGTGCCATCTGGAAGTAGGAATCGGCCTGCGCCCAACGCCTCGGGGCTAAAGGTTAACCCTATATTGCTGGTCATGCGCATAAATAGGATCCCGGAAGGTTTCAAGCATCTTGCCAATTCCTGAAACATCTTTTGGAAGTGCTGATGGTCATGGGCAAAATGCAGAACAGCACTGGCAATTACCAGGTCGAACTCCTGGTTTTGGTAGGGCATGTTTTCAATCAATCCGTTAACAAAATGACCCTCATCCATATCGGGACGCTTGGAGGCCGCCAGGAACTTTAAGATTCGGATAGCTTCAGGATTCTGGTCTATTCCGTATACTTCATACCCGCTGTTTAGGAAATATGTGAGATTTCGGCCTTCACCACATCCTGCATCCAGTACTTTCATAGAAGGATGAAATCGCTCTTTCAGGATTTGATCCAGCAAATAGATGTCCAGGTTTCCAAAATATTGATTGACCTCTTTGATTTGCATGACGGTTAGTAAATTTAATCCAGATTATTTTAGACACTTTTTCAATATTTTAAAAGCCCTGCGTTCTTAAATCGGTATTTATTGTATTTTTAACCAAATTCTGCTTAAATGCCTCGAGCGGTAATATTTCTAATAATGTGTCTATTCCCACTTTTGGGATGGGCTCAAACTTCCCTGGAAATTGCCTATTTGAATATCAAGCAAGGTTCTACACTACCTGTTGACTTGCTGTCATCACGTACGGCGGTGTTCCTAAAGGTTCCGCCTACTACCACTGACAGCCCAAACTACTGGAAAAACCTGGCTCAGGAATTGCACAGCACGCTGGCGGAGCTTAAAATTGATGCCATAGCCTACTATCAGTGGCAGGACCTGAATTCGGGGATTGATGCCACCAGCTCCTATCTGCAGATACTGACAACCCGGGATATTTCGCAAATCGTATTGGTGGAATTGGACCAGAATAAGTACGCTCTTACTATAGTGCCCACCACAGAAGATCCGGCATTTTTGGATGTGAAAGCTGAAACATGGCATGCCTCCGCAACTGAGTTCTCTCATGTGTTGGAAGGGTTGTCCTTAGCGGTGCGCAGCCGGGGATTAGAGCTGGGGAATTTCCTGGTAGTCGAAAGCCCGGAGTTCTTTACGGACACTCCAATTTTTACCAATAACAGATTTGAAAGTTACCAGCCGGATCTGAAACTGGATAAGTTGGCCATACCGATTTCCGGCGACGACAATCCCCAGGATCTGCAAAGCGCTGATAACCTGCGGTTAAAAACCATCTTCCAGGATTATCCTTTTCAATATGACTTTGTCAATTATCAGCGTGGTGAAGACCTGCTGCGCCAGGCAGGATTTCACTACCTTCTCTTATACCTTTATGCTCCGGAGTCCTCAGTGAAGGATTTGTTGGATTTTCAAGATTCTTCATCACAGACCTCAAGAATGGTCTACAAATTTTACATGAGACACATTATATCCGGAGATATTTACTTGGGCAATGAATGGGATGCTGCAACTACCCGGGATGAAGCGCTCTTAAATCACCTTCGCAACATGAAAAGATCTTTAAAAGTAGAGTAAACATTGAAACTCCCACTTATTTATGGCTCCTTTTTAAGCTCTTGATTTTTGCTTCCTGTACCGAGCAAGCTTCTCAATCCGAGAACCCCGATCAGTATTTGAGCGCCTACCAGGGAAGGAATCACACTTTACCTGAAGCCATTTAATTGATTGGATCTAGGGTTTGACAAACTTTTCTTACCATTATACTACTATTTATTTATTCCGTCCTAAACGTTATCTGTCTGCGATTTTTTAAGCCATAACATTTAGGGAAATCAAATTATTTAGTCTTAAATTTGCTTTTACCCCAACCCTCTTGAATGACTGAAGTAAAAGCAAAGATGTACGATTTGGTAATGTTGGTAGATGACAACGACACCTACAACTTTATCAATCGGCGGATTTTGGAGCAAATGGGATTTGCCAGGTCCGTACAGGTGCAAAGCTCCGGTATTGGTGCACTAAGTTATTTAGAAGAGCATGTTTCCGAACCGGAAAAACTTCCGGATATCATATTTTTGGATATTAAAATGCCGTTGCTAAACGGTCATGAATTCCTGTATAAACTTCAGCGTATTACCCAGTCGGTAACGAATAAATGTAAAGTGGTTATGTTGTCATCGTCGGGAGACGAAAAGGACATTAATCAAACTAAGATGTACGCTAACGTCATTCACTTCATCCAAAAGCCGCTTACCCCCAGCGCTCTGGAGAATTTGTAATTCGTTCTCTACTATTTGTCGGTATAACCACCCTGCACAGGAGTGGATAGCTTGATTTTGGCAACAAATATCCTGGAAAAACAGTCTATATATTATATGTTGTAACGGGATGAAAAAATCGCTTAACAAACTGCTGCTGATATTGCTGGCAGTACTGCTCTTGCCCATGGTCCTTTTCACGGCTTATCAGATAAGTAACCTTAACGAAAATGAAAAGGTGCTCACAGAGATTTACGATAATCAACTGGACGCTATCCTGTTCTCAGTAAATCAATATTCACAAGACTTAGTGGATGCCTGGGGACGAGATTTGACGATGGCCGTGGAAAACGATGCTCTTACCGAAGAAGCAATCGACCTGTTCCTACAGGAGAATGAAGCTATATCCTATATTATGCTGGCCGACACTACCTTGGAAAAGGTACAGCTGTGGACCTTGCTGGAGGACGACCCCGAGATTGTTGAATTGTTACAAGACAGTCTCAGAAGAAATATGCCGCTGATAAAAAAGTTGCAGACATACCGTCGAGGAGGTTATTTCAAAAAAGAGCCATGGGGGCGCATAAATCCTGGAAGTTTAATAGATCAAAGCAGTTTAATGTTTCTATTGAACGCAGACGTCGAATACCAAATCTGCTTATTGGTGATGGATCCCGGGTTGTTCATCACCCAGAATTTAGCCCAAAGGATCCAAGCCGTCACTCAGGAAAACTTTATCATTTCAGCTTACAATGACCGGGACAACACTCAAATAGTGGTTTCGGATACCATCCGCCTGGAGTCTCCGCAAAAGAAACCGCTTTGGTTACTACCCGATTATTCTCTGGGTATCGTTCTGAAAGGGGAAACCATCCAAGCTCTGGCTAGAAAACGTACCACTAATAACCTATTGATCTTATTGGGTGTAAATGCAATTTTGATCTTCGGCCTGTGGTTGATCTACCGAAATATTCAGAAGGAAGTGAAATTGGCTAAGATTAAATCCGATTTTGTCAGTAATGTTTCTCACGAGATACGCACACCACTGGCCCTGATCAGTATGTTTGCAGAAACTCTGGAAATGAACCGAGTGCCGTCTGAAGAAAAACGACAAGAATATTATCATATCATTGGTCAAGAGGCCAATCGTCTGGGAGGTATCGTAAATAAGATCCTAAGCTTTAGCAAAATGGAGGCAGGAAAGGTGCAATACCGCTTGGAGAAGACCAACTTGTCAGAGATTGTAAAAGAAATACTGGATACCTACGAGTACCATTTGAAATCTCAGGGGTTTAGTTGTGATTTCCACCCTAATGGAAGCTTGCCTCAAGTATCTGCAGATAAAGATGCGGTTTCGGAAGCCATCATAAATCTATTGGACAATGCTATAAAGTATAGCGACAAATCCCACACTATCAAAGTTACTTTAGGGATGCAGGATCAATGGGCCTTTGTAGAAGTCCAGGATTTTGGGCTGGGGATTAGCACTCAGGATCAAAAGTACATATTTGATAAATTTTACCGGGTACCCTCAGGATCTGTTCACAATACCAAAGGAACAGGTTTGGGCCTGACCCTGGTATCACATATAATGGAAGCCCATGGAGGTAGTGTCCAGCTGGAAAGCAATCCCGGCAAAGGCAGCAAATTCCGTTTGCTGTTCCCAACCATAACCGACGAATCTATACTATGAAACGAATACTGATTGTAGAAGACGAGCCCAACATGAGGTTGGGACTTAAAGATAACCTGGAATTTGAAGGTTATCAGGTGGAACTGGCTACCGATGGTAAACAAGGATTGTCGGAGATCGAAAATGGCGATTACCACTTGGTGCTGCTGGATGTAATGCTCCCAGAGATGTCTGGATTTGATGTATGCAAAATAGCGCGTGAGCAAGGTATAAAGACTCCTATTATTTTGTTGACCGCTAAAGGAGAAGAAATAGATAAAGTATTGGGACTGGAATTGGGGGCAGACGACTATGTAACAAAACCGTTCGGCCTCCGGGAGTTGCTGGCCCGCATAAAGGCAGTACTGAGGCGTGGAAATGACCTGGACGCCGATACCAAAGAGATCTCTATTGGAAGAATGTGGGTAAACTTCAGTGCGTACTCCGGCAAGGTTGATGGTGAACCGGTAAAAATGTCCCATAAGGAATTCGAGATCCTGAAATACCTTTGGGAAAACCGCAATGATACCGTAAGCCGCTACCAGCTGCTGGAAGATATCTGGGGATATAGTGAACAGCCTACCACTCGTACCGTGGATAACTTTATTTTAAAACTGCGCCAAAAAATAGAAGCAAATCCCGAAGACCCTCAGGTGATACTTACCGTCCATGGGGTAGGCTACAAACTTCTTCACCACTAACAAAAAATAGGTCCGCCCCCAGCCGCATGAAGGGCCGGATTAAACCCTTTTACAGTTTCGTGACATTTGGTTACACTTGTTTACCAACGGGTGACAAAGGTTTTGGAGTTAAACCGTTCAACCTGTTAGAAAGTCAATTAACAAAACCAAAATAAACCTCAAAATGAAACTGTTAGCAAAAACCTTAATCGTATTTATGTCATGGGGTACCCTGAATTCAGTGATGGCCGCTGATCCGACCTTAAGTGCAAAAGTCACCATAAAAGAACTGGGTGAAAGTAAAGTACAACTTATTTACACCGGGTATGAAAATGAAAACATCGTGGTACAGATTTACGACAACATGGATCGCAAGATATTTGGTGAGACCATTCGCAATCGCCGTGGGTTCAAAAAACCTTATAATTTGAGTCAGTTGCCTTATGGACGTTACACCATGCAAGTAAAAGTTGACGATGAAGTAATGAAACATACTATAAATCATACAGCGCCGGCCTTTCCGGGAAATATGAAAGTAAGCCTTAAGGCTACTGATGACAACCAATACCGGCTGCTGGTAATGGGTCCATCAACCAAAGACTTTACCCTGCGCATTTATGATGACCACGACAGGTTAATACTAAGCGAGTCCATTAAAAGCGAGGGCAATTTTGGGAAAGTTTATACTTTCAAAGGCACCAGATCCAAAACCGCTCACTTCGTAATTACCGATAAGATTCAGGTGGTGCATACGAAAAAGGTGGAGTTGTAATACATGGTGAACAGCCCGTAAATTGCGATTTACGGGCTGTGTTTTTACTTTGATGACAATTTATGACATAAGTTTACCCTGAAATGACACATCAAATTTTCATCTATTATACCTTTACACAGACTAAAACCAGCACTATTAATTGGAATATCCACCAAGTGGATTTAGTTTGATTTGGGCATGCCCGTAAACACGGGCATGCTTATTTAGGATTCTACTCATGACCTCTGGTAATAATAAAGTACGATCAAAAGCTTGGGTATGGCTGATTTTATGCTGCCTAACCTTAAGCAGTAAAGCCACTGATCCCGATTGGGACCTGGTCATAAGCCTGGAAGGTCGTTGGAAATTTACCATTGGCGATAAATTGGAATGGGCCAGCCCGGATTATAGAGACGGCAGTTGGGAGACCATCTCGGTTCCCAACAAATGGGAAGATCAGGGATTCAACGGCTATGACGGATATGCCTGGTATCGCAAATACTTCAATGGCACTTATCTTCCCCGCAACAAACCCGTTTATCTTTTCCTGGGATACATTGATGATGTCGATGAAGTTTATGTCAACGGACAATTAGTGGGATTTTCCGGGTCATTTCCCCCCAAATTTTCCACTGCACACCGGGCATTCAGAAAATATATGATTCCCGACGACTTGTTGAATCACGACGGGAACAATCTTATCTCTGTCCGGGTATATGACAAATACGGCGAAGGAGGTATACTTTCAGGTGATGTGGGCATCTATACCTATCGGGGCAGTGATAAAATTGTGCTGAGCCTACAGGGGTTGTGGTCCTTTAAAAGAGGGGATGACAGTCAATGGCGCAACCGGTATTTTAACGACGATGATTGGGATCAGATCACAGTGCCCAGGCCTTGGGAAAATCAGGGATACCGCCGATATGATGGCTATGCCTGGTATCGCAAAACGTTAAAGTTTACAGAACGACAGGTAAGAGAACCCTTGGTATTGGTTCTGGGAAAGATCGATGATTTTGATCAAACCTATTTTAACGGCAAGCTTATAGGATCCACCAATGATGGGCGAGGATATGGCAGCAGTTGGTCGTTCACCAAAATCAGGGCCTATGATATTCCTCCTGATTTGGTAAAAATAGGTCAAACTAATGCCATTGCTATCCGGGTGCTGGATATCGGGAATGTGGGAGGCATTTATGAGGGACCTGTGGCCATTGTGCCCAAATCACAGCTTAAAGAATTTTTGAAAGACTTTCGTTAGCTGTAATCAGTCCTTACTTTGAATTCAAAAACGTCGGGTCTTGAGTAGTGGCCACTCACGTCAAGGGTCATCTGCTCTTCACGGATCCTGGAGAGATCCAGGGTGCCCACCAGTAATAGTTCTTTATTAAACACCGGTTCCTGAACATAGAAACCATCAGGTCCTATAATAGCGCTCCCACCATTCAGCAATAGTTCCTCATCCTTAATACCAGGGATTTGCATGGAGGCAGGTAGTTGAGAGCTGGAGGTGATTTGTCCCACCGCTAACACATAGCACCGTCCTTCAAAAGCGTAATGCCGACTGGCAATTTGGTGCATTTCATGAACTCTGGGCCACAGAGCCACATGAATTTGTTCCCCCAAATTGTGTAATACCTGCCGGCTTAAGGGCATCCAGTGCTCCCAGCAAACCAGGCTCCCCAAATGCCATTCGCCCATGTCGCTGACCTGTAACCCCTTGGCATCACCCAATCCATATACCATTTTTTCCGTAAAGGTGGGCATTAATTTACGATGGTGGTTAACCAGGTCACCTTGATTATTGATGGTTATAATGGCATTGTATAAAGTGCCGTGCCCAGGCCCGGTGGATACCTTTTCATTGATCCCCATGCATATCGCCATTTCATGTTCACGGGCTAGTTGCTGTAATATTGATAACTCCGGCCCTGGTACTGCTATGCTGTTTTCATGCATAAGAGCATAAAGTTCTTTGGTAGGAACATGATCCCATAGTGCAGCTTGTGGAACATAATCCAGCCAAACGGGATAGCCACTCAGCCAGGTTTCACCGAATGCCAACAGCTCGCACTTTTGGGCGGCAGCTTCTTTAATGATGTCAGCAGCTTTGTCCAAGGAAGCACTAAGGTTCAGGTATACCGGGGCGTGCTGCGAAATGGCGACTTTCAGGTTTTTCATGAGCTAGTCGAAAATTATGGTGCGATTTTGATAAACCAGAATTTTATGCTGTAAGTGTAGGTATATGGCTCTGGACAAAACGATCTTCTCCAGATCCTTACCCTTTCGAATGAGTTCATCGATATCATTTTTGTGACTGATCCTCACCACGTCCTGGTCTATTATGGGTCCGGCATCGAGATCCTCGGTTACATAGTGACTGCTGGCTCCAATGATCTTTACACCCCGGTCGTGTGCGGAGTGGTAAGGCTTGGCTCCGGGAAAGGCAGGCAAAAAACTGTGATGAATGTTAATAATTTTGTTTTTAAAAGCTTGTACGAAGTTACCCGTTAGGATCTGCATATAACGGGCCAATACCATAAAGTCGATGTTGAGTTCATTCAAAATTTCCATTTGGCGGAGCTCCTGCTGGACTTTATTTTCCTTGGTAATATCGAAATGTCTGAAGGTTATATCATAGCGTTCTGCTACCTCCTGTAATTTTTCATGGTTACTGATGATCAAGGGGATCTCAACTTGCCACTCTCCCGACTGAAAGCGCCCCAGGATGTCATAAAGGCAGTGGGATAGCTTACTCACAAAAATGGCCATACGGGGAGTTTTCGAGCTGAAATGAAGCACCCAATTCATTTGGTATCTATCTGCGATCTTTTTTTGGAAAATATCTGCGATTTCCTTTCGGGCCAGTTTAAAGGTGGCCAGGTCCCAGGCCACACGCATAAAGAAAATGCGCTCGGTGGGGTCTACATGCTCGTCCAGGTCTAGTATGTTACCGTCATTTTCACTGATGAAGTCGGTTACGGCAGAAATAATACCGCGCCGGTCCTTACAGCTTATCAGAACGATGGCTTGTTCGTTGGAAGGAGTCATGGAAACAGTTTTTTCGAAGTTCGATACACGGTGCCCTTAAAAAAAGCCACTACCTGGTCATGCTGATTGGAAACGGAAATACCATATACTCCGGTTTTTCTACTGAGACTTATTTGGGAAGCTTTGGCTGTTATTTTGTCGCCTTCATTAACCGCATTAGGATACGATATGGAAGCATCTAAGGCCACCGATAGAATATTATAACTATTGCTGGCTATGGCCAGCGCGGTATCTGCCAGTGCAAAGGTCACTCCGCCGTGGGCAATACCGAATCCGTTTAACATTTCTTCCCTTATGGTCATACTAATAATACATTGACCAGGTGATACCTTCTCCAATTCAATTCCCAGCCAGGCACTGAACCTGTCGTTATTCAACATGTGATCGATAACCTCTTTGGTGGAGAACTCCTTCATATCAATTACTGTAAAACCAGAGTTTGACTGCCAGGGCAATAACCGCCACCACTAATACCCGCCTGATCCAAACATCGCCTTTGGATACCGACCATCGGCTTCCCAACCACCCTCCCAAAGCGTTACCCGCCGCCAAGGTGATGCCAAAAGTCCAGTTTATTACACCCTCCAAGATGAACACCAGTAAGGCGGCACAGGTATAGACCAGTGCTACGAAAACTTTAGTGCTGTTGGACTTAACTAGTGAGAATCCGTTTATGGAGGTCAACAAGGCGATCATGATAAACCCTACGCCGGCTTGTATAAATCCTCCATATATCCCAACACCGAAAAATGTGAGAATGCCCAGCACTTGATGTTTAACGTCCAGTCTTTCACCTTCCACCTTACCCATTAGTCTGGAGCCAGGCCTGATAACTATGAATGCTACTACCAACAGCATTACGATGGAAAGGATGCGGTTAAACACCTTATCATCAATATCCACAGCGATTTTAGCTCCCAGCACTGCACCTGCCAATGCAGAAATGCCCAAATACAGGCTATATGGGAATGTACTGACCCCTTTACTGCGGAATCCTGCAACTGCGAATATGTTTTGGCCGATAATGGCTACTCGGTTAGTGGCATTGGCTACTGCCGATGGCAGTCCCATAGTGATCAACAAGGGTAAGGTAATAAGCGAACCTCCTCCCGCAACTACATTTAAAAATCCAGCGGCTACACCAGCACTCATAATGATCAACACATTGAAAAGGTCAACGGAAAGCGATTCGGTCATATCTACTATGATGTGCTGGAAAAGTTAAAGATAAAAATTCAAAGCTACTGGTATAGACCCGGTTTAAATATTTTCTTAATTCTGTATCTTAGGAGTAAGCTACATTAT
>JAOTYN010000310.1 GCA_029861825.1 Cyclobacteriaceae bacterium | reverse complement strand
TACCGGGTTTTCACCTTTACGCCCAATCACCCCGCGATACCCTTAAGGTTCTGTTCGTGGGAAACAGCTACACCTACTATCAGAATCTGCCCCATATCGTTTCCTTGATTTCCGATTCAACTTCTATCAAATTGGATACCTACAAATCAACTGCCGGTGGAGTGAATTTAAGCCAGCATTGGAACGGCGAAAAAGATCTGAAAACCAAGGAGATTATTAGTAATGGCAATTTTGATATTGTGGTTTTGCAAGATCATAGTTGGGGACCCATAAAAGAGTCCCAGCGATTTCGGGAATACGGGGAGCTTTTCTGTGATCTGATCAAGCAATCCGGTGCTAAACCCTACCTGTATTCGACCTGGGCACGTTCCCAAGTACCCCAACATCAAGAAAAACTTACTGCGGAATATTCCTCCCTGGCCTTACAGCATGGAGCCAAGATTATTCCGGTAGGAACCGCCTGGGCTCAAGCTCGTAAATTGCAACCCATGTTGGACCTTTATACTGAGGACGGCAGTCATCCCAACGACCTGGGCACTTACTTGGCAGCGTGCGTCTTTGTAGGGGTAATTTGTGGAGAATATCCCTCAAAGCTGCCGCTCCGCTATTATACCAAAGACCACAAAGGTGAATCCGTGGAACTGCTGCGCATGAAAGAACTTGATATCGAATTTTTAATGCATGTAGCCAAGTCGGTGGTGCAACCTTGAACTTTTTCTGCCATTTTGTGTTTTGCACTCCGTAGGACATCAATGATATACCCATGAGTACTTTGATCAGTCCGGAATTATTGAGTTCCGCTTATGACTATGGCAGCTATCGACAATTGATCGATCGCTTGCTGGCCCAGGGAAAAACTACCGGCCCCTATGACTCCAAATCCATGCTGGATTATACCCTTCTCAATCAGAAACGCATGGACAAATGGGAAAAGATCGGGAAAGTGCTGCCTGCACTGCAAGAGCTCATGAAGAACATCAGCCAGCCTATGATCTGGTTAGTGCTGACCGAAGGGTGGTGTGGGGACGCTGCCCAGTGTTTGCCCTTCATTTATAAAATGGGCCGACTAAATCCCCTGATCGACCTCAAGCTTATTCTAAGGGATCAAAATCTGGACTTGATGGACGCCTATCGAACGGACGGAGGCCGTTCCATCCCCAAGCTGATTGCTTTAAGCCAACAACTTGATGAATTGGGCACCTGGGGTCCTAGACCGCGGCCCATGCAAAATCTGATGCTGGAGAATAAAAAGAGCTCCGCTCAAACCTATGATGAACTGGCGAAAGAGATGCACCTGTGGTACAGCAAAGATCGCGGCGTAACTTTACAGAAGGAGTTTCTGGAGTTAATACCTGAATGGAACAAATTGATGTTATAAGTTTTAGTAAAGGTACCAGGGATATAATACTTTGCCCCAAGTTTATTGTAATATGACCTCCTCAAAAATATTAGAAAAAAGACGCCCCTGGGATCATTTCAACGTTATCCAGGGAGGTCGATGAAATGAGGAAGAGATCCCAACAATTAGACGCTCAGTCAGTTTTTTTGAACCTAAAAAGGGCCGGAAGAAGTGGGAATCGTGCCACTAAGGAAGAATTGTATAGAGATCTGTACCAGTGGCAAGAAAAATTCAGTCCATTGATAGACGCGGCATTGGATAAAACTTATGGGCGTTGCTAAATTCCTTTCACCAGCAAAATCTTTATATTAGGTTGGTGAGGTCCTAACTAGTATCAATCGTTTCATGCTGGCTGCCATTTATCAAAACTTCAAAGAGCCTTTGTCCTTGCAACAGGCTCCTGATCCCAAACTTTCCGATGATGGGGTAATCTTGGAAGTAACCGCTACCGGAATCTGTCGCAGCGATTGGCACGGTTGGATGGGCCATGATAAAGACATTTCCTTGCCCCATGTTCCGGGACATGAGATGTGCGGGGTTATCGTTGAAAAGGGAAAGCAGGTTGGAGGATGGGAAATTGGGCAACGGGTTACTTTGCCCTTTGTGTGCGGGTGCGGGCAATGTGTTTATTGCAGGCAAGGCGATCACCAGGTATGTGATTTTCAATTCCAGCCGGGGTTCACCCATTGGGGATCATTCGCTCAGTTCGTTCACCTAAAATATGCCCAACACAATCTAGTATCCCTGCCAGCAGAAGTCTCGGATATCACTGCCGCCTCTTTGGGCTGCCGTTTCGCAACAGCTTTTCGGGCCTTGGTGGACCAGGCGAAAATAGGCCCTTCACAATGGCTGGCTGTCTTTGGTTGCGGCGGTGTAGGCCTATCAGCGATCATGATAGCTAAAGCCTATGAATCCAGGGTTATCGCCGTAGATATTGATGAATCCCATCTGGAGTTAGCCCGGGATCTAGGCGCTGAATTGATCATTAACTCACGGCTAAATGCTGATATCGCTCATCAAATAATAGAACATACCCAGGGAGGGGCCCACATTACTATGGATGCTCTTGGAAATATGCAGGTGGTTCAAAGCTGTCTAAGAAGCCTGCGTAAGCGAGGCCTGCATCTTCAGGTGGGTTTGCTGGATCCTGATGAGCGGCAGGTACCGTTGCCTATGGATCGCATAGTGGCCGCTGAGTTGCAGGTCGTTGGTAGTCATGGCATGCAAGCTCATCGCTATGGTGACATGTTGTCCTTAATGGAAAAAGGTCGATTAGATCCGGCATTGCTGGTAACCAAGGAGATCAGTCTGGGAAAATCTCCCGATGCGCTCATGCAAATGGATACCAGACAACAGGCTGGAATAACAGTTATCACAGATTTTTCACAATGAAAGATAAAGTCGAAAGCCTTTACCGGCGCCTGGCCGACCAACTTATACCTACTCCTTTGGTTCACAGTAAGGAATTGAGCACGCTTTGCGACTGCGAGCTCTATCTTAAACTGGAAAATCAACAAATTACCGGATCGTTCAAATTGCGTGGTGCTCTGAGCAAGTTCATGGCATTAAAAGATCAACAGGTAGATCTTTCGCAAGTGGTGGCAGCCAGCACCGGAAATCATGCGGCAGCGGTCTGTCACGCAGCCTTAAAATTTAACAGCAAGCCTACTATCTTCGTACCTGAATCGGTTAGCCCTTATAAATTGGCAAAGCTCCGAGAGACTTCCGCCCAAATAAAAATCGCCGGGAAGCAGAGCGGGGAATCTGAACAACTAGCCAGTATCTGGGCAGCGGAACGTGGATTGCCTTTGATCCATCCTTACAATGATCCTGAGGTAATCGCCGGCCAGGGCACCATTGGACTGGAGTTGTGGCGGCAAGAGGCCTCATTGGATATGGTAGTGGTACCCATAGGAGGCGGAGGTCTCATATCGGGAATTGCCGCTTACTTAAAAGAGGTGAACCCTGAGATCTCTATCATAGGGGTGCAACCAGAAAACGCCTGCGAGATGGCAGACTCCATCAAAAAAGGTCATGTGGTGGAACCATCTCAAAAATCTACTATCTCTGATGGCACGGCCGGCGGATTGGACCCGGAGACTATTACCTTGAAGTATTGCCAGGATTTCGTTGACGACTTTGTTCTGGTCAGTGAAGATCAGATTCTCAAGTCACTTCAGCTTCTGAATCAATATGCCGGGATTGAAGTGGAGCCTGCCGCCGCTCTGGCATTGGCAGGGATTCTTAAAGAGAACTCCAGATTTAAAGGTAAGAAGGTTGCGGCCATCGTTTGCGGGGGTAATATTCAGCATGAAGATTTTGAGAAACTATTATCCATGACCTAAATTGAGATATCTTGCGCCCTTAATAACACAACTATGCTCCTAAGATCTTTATTATGGACAACCATTTATTTGCTGGTTTCCACTTGTACCTCCGAAGAATATCTTGACCTAAATTTACCTGAAGGCTTCAGGGCAGAACTGGTTTATAGCCCGTCCGAGCACCATCAAGGCTCGTGGGTTTGCCTTACCACTGACCACCAGGGAAGACTCATTGCTTCCGATCAGTATGGGAAACTGTACCGGATCACACCTGGTCAAAAAGGAAAAGGGCTGATTGAAATTGATTCCATTACCTTAAACATTGGCAGAGCTCAGGGACTACTTTGGGCCTTTAACAGTCTATATGTTAGTGTAAATAACTTTGATACTGAAGCGGGTCCCGAGAGTGGCGTTTACAGGTTAACGGATTCCGATGGCGACGATCAACTGGATCACGTGGAACAACTGGTATCATTAGACGGTGCGGGAGAGCATGGGCCTCATAGTCTGGTGCTGGGGCCGGACCAACAGATTTATTTAATCGCTGGCAATCATACCGATATTCCTACCTCCTTCAGCTCCTTTCAGGTTCCGGTTTGGAAGGAAGATCGCTTGATGCCGGCCGTCAAAGATCCTCGCGGACATGCCAACGAAAGAGGCGCCCCGGGAGGCTGGATCGCCCGTACCGATTCGCTGGGGCAGCATTGGGAGGTCATTGCCAATGGATTCCGCAATGCCTATGACATGGCTTTTGCTAAGGGAGATTTATTCACTTACGACTCCGATATGGAGTGGGACCTCGGCACGCCTTGGTACCGGCCTACCAGGATCTGTCATGTAATCCCCGGCGCTGAATACGGATGGCGCACGGGATCTGCAAAATGGCCCGACTACTATCCTGATAATCTTCCGGGCCTAATGCCCATGGGTCAGGGTTCTCCCACTGGAGTGGTGTATGGAGCTAACTCCAACTTTCCCGCCAAATATCAGGACGGTCTATTTGTGCTTGATTGGAGCTTTGGGACCATTTATTTTATTGGTCTTGATCCCCAGGGCGCTTCCTTCAAAGGGAAAAAAGAAATGTTTCTGGCTGGTAGTCCCTTGCCCGTAACCGATGCCGTATTCGGTCAAGACGGTTCCCTGTACTTTACC
Source organism: Cyclobacteriaceae bacterium (assembly GCA_029861825.1). Classification (GTDB taxonomy): domain Bacteria; phylum Bacteroidota; class Bacteroidia; order Cytophagales; family Cyclobacteriaceae; genus JAJCYK01. The sequence continues at coordinate 546 of JAOTYN010000310.1, read as the reverse complement.
ACAGGAGGCAGGAGGAGCGCCTCCGGTCTATACCGGGTAAGTTACCAGGGAAAGCCAGTGGCCGCTACCAAAACACCTCCGCCCTCATTGGAGGCGCAATTGCGTAGACAATTGGAAAAAATGAGTGATGGAGATCCTAAACACCTTGAAAAGATTTGGGATCTTCTGGATCATGAAGACCGCTATGTGCGCTATGCTGCCCGAATTGCTTTGGAAAGGCAGCATCCCCAGAGCTGGAAAGAAAGAATTGCTGACGCATCATCCGATGCCCGCATACAGAGTTGCCTGGCCCTGATACGTACAGCTGAAGAGACCAACAAATCCCTGGTTTCAGACGCTTTGAGTTCATTGAATGGTTCAAACCTGGACCATAGACAACAGCTTGATTTGATGAGAGCCTATAGTTTGTTATTCAGTAGATGGGGACCCTCTGAATCCGCTGTTTTGTCAAACCTGCCGGAATACCCCACAGGTGATCCAGCGCTGGACCGGGAGCTATGTGACCTCCTTTCTTATCTGGAGCACCCGGAAGTAGTGGCTAAAACG
>JAOTYN010000309.1 GCA_029861825.1 Cyclobacteriaceae bacterium | reverse complement strand
GTACCAGGGCTTCAGCTTTGCGCACACTGAGATCTTCTTTAATGATACGCCTGTAAATATCCAGCTGAACCTCAATATTGTCCACATTAATCAAGGAGCGGGCATGACCCATGCTGATTTTCTTGTCCCGTAGTCCTATTTGGATATCCGGAGGGAGTTTAAGTAATCGTAAATAATTATTGACGGTGGCCCTATTTTTACCTACCCGATTGCCCAGCTCCTCTTGTTTCAAGTTACACTCCGAAAGCAACCTTTGATAGCTTATGGCAATTTCCAAGGCATTGAGATTCTCACGCTGGATGTTCTCAATAAGCGCCATTTCCAGCATTTCCTGATCATTAGCGGTACGGATGTAGACCGGTATGCTACTTAAACCGGCAATTTTGCTAGCCTGCAAACGGCGTTCGCCGGATATCAACTGGTAGTTGTTATTGCTCAGCTTTCGTACGGTAATAGGCTGTATGATACCCTGTACCTTAATCGATTCTGCCAACTCCTTTAAGGCTTGCATGTCAAAATCGGTGCGGGGTTGAAAAGGGTTGGAGGTGATATACTCCAATGGAATTTCCGCCATATTCCGCGGAGGGGACTTGGCCAGGCTCTGAGGGGCTTCAAAAGTGATGGAATCATCCAGGAGAGCGCCCAGACCACGGCCTAATGCATTGCGTTTTTTGGATTTTTTTTCAGCCATGGTGTTATGCCAATTGGTTCTTTTGGAGAATTTCTCTTGCCAAATTCAAATAGCTGATGGCCCCCTTGCTCTTGGCGTCGTGGGCTATGGCGGGCACTCCAAATCCCGGAGCTTCACTTAGCTTTATGTTTCTGGGTATAATGGTTTTGAAAACGATCTGCTTAAAATGAGTATTGACCTCGTCTACCACCTGATTGGATAAGCGTAGTCGGACATCGTACATGGTGAGCAGAATACCTTCAATCTCCAGGTTGGTGTTTAACCTGCTTTGAATGATCTTAACGGTATTCAGCAATTTACCGAGGCCCTCCAGGGCGAAATATTCGCACTGTACGGGAATAATGATGGAGTCGGCTGCCGTTAATGCATTCACAGTGATCAGGCCGAGAGAAGGGGAACAGTCGATTATCACAAAGTCGTAGTCGTCTACTACCTCCAAAAGTGCTTCTTTCATCTTCTCCTCTCGATTCTCGAGGTTGACCATTTCCACTTCAGCGCCTACTAGGTCGATACGCGAGGGTACTAAAGAGAGGTATTCCAAATCGGTATGAACGATAGCATCCTTTAGGTCAGTACCATTGACCATGCACTCATACACACTGTTGCTAACATTACGGGGGTCGATGCCCACACCGGAGGTAGTATTAGCCTGAGGATCTGCGTCTACCACTAAAGTCTTGTACTCCAACGCCGCCAAACTCGCCGCCAAATTCATAGCGGTGGTCGTTTTACCAACACCACCTTTTTGATTGGCGATGGCAATAATTTTTCCCATACAAAAAATTACAATTTAATGGAACTACCAATTTGCATCAAAATTAGTTCTTTTCCTTGTGAATCTGCCAAATTTTTTGCCGCCTTATGGTCGATCTCAATAGGTGGAAAGGTGTCGTAATGCATACCGATTATTTTGTTGGTTTTTACAAATTCGGCGGCTACCAAAGCATCCTCAATACCCATAGTGAAATGATCTCCAATAGGCAGTATGGCGGCATTTACGGTAAACCGGTCGGCTATCAATTTCATATCCATGTGCAGGGCGGTATCACCCGCATAGTAGAGACAGTAATCGCCCGTCTGGAGCACAAAACCAATGGGGTTGCCTCCATAGCTACCGTCCGGCATTGAACTTGAGTGTACAGCATTGACCATTTTTAAGGTACCAAAGTCAAAGTCTTTTTGTCCCCCATGATTCATGGGTATTACCCGCTCAAGACCCTGGTTTTGGAACCAGGTAGCTACCTCGAAATTAGCAATGATCTGCGCTTGGTTTTGTTGATAAATGGTTTGTACATCTAAAACATGATCCTGATGGCCATGTGATAATAGGATATAGTCGGCCTTTAGTTCATGGATATCGATGGCTTGGGCTTGCGGGTTACCGGAAATAAAAGGGTCGAAAAGCAAGCTATGGCTTCCGGTGGTCAATTGAAAACAGGCATGTCCCAGGTAGGTAAGTTCCATGGTTGATTTATTGTTTGGGTATACAATTTACGGATCTGGAAAGTCTGTCTAAGGCTGACTCGGCTTATTTCTTAGCCTTTTTGGAATCCTCTGCGGCTTTCATGGCGTCTTCCAGCCGCTGCTGGAATTTGGATTTCTTCTTATTCTTATTGCGAGCCTTGTTTTCTTCCATAATGCGCAGGATCTTCTTTTCATCTATAAAGAATTTCTTGATGATCGCTTGCTGACCAAAGTTTAAGATATTCAGTACAAAATAGTAAAAGGTGAGTCCCGAAGAAAAATTATTGAAGAAGAAAATCATCATTACCGGCATTAGGTATTGCATGGACTTCATGGGTCCCTGCATAGAGGCGTTCATCTGTTGATTGGACCAGGTATAAAGCAACGTGGAAGCGGCCATCAGTAAGGTGAATAAACTCACATGAGAGCCATAGAAAGGAATGCTAAAAGGCAAACTCAACACGGAATCATAACTGCTTAGGTCCGTAGCCCACAGGAACCCCGCCTGCCTCAATTCAATGGAATTTGGGAAAAAATTGAACATAGCCAGCAGGATGGGCATTTGCAGCAGCATGGGAATACATCCACTCAGGGGGTTGACCCCTACTTTCCCATACAGCTTCATTTGCTCCGCTTGCGCTTTTTGCATATCGTCCCCGTGCCTCTCCTTGATCTCATCCAACTGCGGTTTCAGCACTTTCATCTTGGCCATTGAAAGGTACGACTTATAGGATATGGGCGACAGAATGATTTTTATGAAAAAGGCCAGAATTATGATGATCAGACCATAACTGCTGATAAAATCCTGGAGGAAGCTGAAAACCGGGATGATCAGCAATTTGTTGATCCAGGCAAATACCAGCCAGCCCAGATAGACATTTTTGGAAAACCCCTCGGTTACCTTCTTGGTGATCTGGTAATCGTTAGGTCCGAAGTAGTAGGTGAAGCCGCTGGATTGCAGATTGGATTGTGAGATGTTTAAAACGGCCTGTAGTTCCTTGATCACTGTGGTATCTTCCTCGGAACGCACCTGGGTGGACACAGCTCCTCCCTGGAACGGATGATCAGCGATAATGCCCGCAGTGAAGAATTTCTGTTTCATAGCTACCCAGCGTATGGGCTGGTTTACCACTGCTTCTTCCAGATCGTTACTGCCATCACCGACATCCTCAAATGAACCATCACCCAGATAGTAATTTACCGCCGCCTGTCGACGGGATTCTTCGATACCCCGCTCCACTTTCTTTAGTCGGTTGTTCCAACTAAACCGGGCCAATGCTGTGGGGTCGCTATTTTCCAGTCCGGGGGTGGCAATGCGGTGGCGCAGCTCATAGCTCTTGCCTAAAGTGTAGTATTGATTTATGCTGCTACCATCGGGAAGGGAAACCTGAAATTGTAATTGTGAGCTGTCACCCTCTTGGGTTACGCCCATCGCTTTGAAATAAAGATCGGCTAGAGATACTTCTTTACCTGCCAGATTCACCAACAGTGACATATCACTGCTGTTCTCATCCAACAGGATCAAAGGCCGATCATCAAAGGTGGTGTATTCCTTAAGCCAAACCTGCTTTATACTTCCCCCTTTGCTGCTGAAGGTGATTTTGACCAGCTCATTTTCCAACACCGATTCCTGTTCCTGACCCTCCAGGGCCGCTGCCAGATCCCCATAGCGAGCTTGCTGTTGGGCGTAGTAGGTGCTGTCCTTAGCGGGTTCAACGGTTGCGGTTTGTTTCTGAACTTCAATCTGGTCCGTAACCTGAGGTTGGGGCTGTACAGGAGAAATCTGTTCTTGAGGTTCTGGCTGCTCTGGTGCCAGATCCTGGTTAAAATAAAAATAACCCAGCATCAAAAGCGATATAAGGATGAGCCCGGTTACTTGATTCTTATCCATTTAGGTTGTTATAATTTCTCAGCTTTTTTGGTTAAAGCTGCTTTCACAAATTTTACAAAAAGCTTGTGTGGATTTAGCACGGTACTTTTCAATTCAGGATGATATTGCGTGCCAATATACCAGGGGTGATCCCTTAACTCAATTGTTTCCACCAATCCAGTTTCCGGATTTGTGCCGGACATTACCATACCCGCTTTTTCGAATTGTGCAATATACTTATTATTGAACTCATAACGATGACGATGTCGTTCTGATATATTCAACCTGCCATAAGCCTGATGTATTTTGGTGCCTTTCTTAAGATGGCACTGGTAAGCCCCCAGCCTCATGGTGCCCCCTTTCATAGTGATCTTTTTCTGGTCTTCCATAAGATCGATCACCCAGTTTTTGGATTTCACTTCCATTTCTGAGGAGGAGGCATCTTTTATTTTTAACACATTGCGGGCAAATTCGATAACTGCACATTGCATACCCAGGCAGATGCCAAAGAACGGAATTTGCTTTTCACGAGCGTATTTGCATGCTTGGATCTTTCCGGTCATACCCCGCTCACCAAACCCGGGAGCTACTAATATACCTTCAAGATCGCCCAGAAGCTCTTTCTTATTCTGAGCGGTAATAGCATCTGAACTGATGAGTTTCAGGTTTACTTTACATTCATTTTCGGCACCGGCATGGACAAAGGCCTCCGTGATGGACATATAGGCATCTGGTAATTCCACATACTTTCCCACTAAGCCGATTTGCACTTCTTCAGTGGGGTTTTTATGCCTTCCTAAAAATTCTTTCCATTGGTCAATTTTAACTTCCGACTTGGTGCTTAACTTAAGTTTGGACAATACGCGTTCGTCAAGTTTTTCCTTGCGCATCATTATGGGTACGTCATAGATAGTTTCAGCGTCGAGAGCTTCAACCACTGAATTATACTTTACGTTGCAGAACAATGCGATCTTCTTACGGATATCTGGAGGAAGTGGCTTTTCCGAACGGCATACCAGGATGTCGGGTTGGACCCCGGCTTCTAACAATTGTTTAACCGAGTGCTGGGTAGGTTTTGTTTTAAGCTCTCCGGCCGCTTTTAAATAAGGCACCAGGGTCAGGTGAATCACTAATAAATTACTGGGACCCACATCCCAACGCGCTTGTCTGAGAGCTTCAATAAACGGTAAAGATTCAATATCGCCCACACAACCTCCGATTTCCGTGATGATGATGTCATAGGATCCGTTGTCTCCCAATGCAAAGAAGTTGGCCTTTATTTCGTCGGTGATATGGGGGACCACTTGTACGGTTTTACCCAGGTATTCACCATGGCGTTCCTTGGTAATGACGTTGTAATAAATGCGGCCGGTGGTGACATTATTGGCCTGTGAAGTAGCCAAGTTCAAAAACCG
>JAOTYN010000308.1 GCA_029861825.1 Cyclobacteriaceae bacterium | reverse complement strand
CCTATTGGCAAAAGCCTTGTTACCGACGCAAAACAATGAACCGGCACTTTGGGCTTCACAGTATCTGCTTCCTCTCATTGAACTGGTGGTGTTGTCCATAGTGGGGTATCGCATTTACCTATTGTCAGCCAGCTTCAAAAAGCAGGGTAAGCAGCTGGATTTTCTAACTGCCATCCAGCAAAGCACCGCCGAAGTGTTTGGAAAGGGATTGGCAGCTAATCTATTGGCCTGGGAGATAGCGGTATTTTACTATGCCTTTTTCAAGTGGAGAAAGCCCCTTTTGGGAGCGGGCCAATTTACCTATCACCGTAAGTCAACCATTAAACCGGTTTTGGTGCTGCTATTGTTTCTGGTGGTAGTGGAAACCTTTGTGTTGCATCTACTGATCTCGATCTGGAGTCCTATAGCTGCCTGGATCGTCACCGGCCTCAGTATTTACTCTTTTTTCTGGATCCTGGCGCAAATCAAGGCCATGGGCTACCGGCCTTTGGTAGTGGAGGACGGCAGACTTCAATTGCGGCATGGGATGGTATTTCAATGTGATATACCCTTATCCGATATAAAAGCTGTTCACTGCAATAATGTGAAAGACCGGTCAGGGAAAGTACTTTCCTTATTGCCCAACATGGAAGGCCTTAATCTGCAAATTGAACTGAAGGAACCTATAAAGGTAACGGGGCTGTACGGTAGGGGTACCCAGGAGCAGGCCTTGAAGTTGAGGGTGGATGAGCCGGAAAAATTACAGGAGTTATTGGAAGGACGGATTGCTTAATATTCCCTTCAACTTGACACTGGCTTAAGTTTCAAACTTAAGCCAGAAGGAGAGAACAGTTTTATAATTTTATCAACTCTTTTTTATCTCATACCACAACTCTACCATGCCATCCCTAAAGGCGGTTACATCTTTTAAGTGTAATTCTTGTTCTTGGCCGATGTAATCAAAAAAAAGCGTTCCGTCACCCAGGATAACTGGCATGATGGTAATAACGATGTCGTCCGCCAGGCCTAAGCGGATAAAGTCTTTGGTGGTCCTAGCACCTCCCACCATCCAAATATTCCGGTAGTTTGGTTTAAGCTGATGCTTAAGCAGTTGGTCCAGGTCGCCAGAGTAGAATTCGACATTTTTCTTGTCGGAGGTTAGGTCTCTATGGGTCAACACTACTACAGGAACGTCTCCATAGGGCCATCCAAGTTCCAGCGCATGTTCATAGGTGTGGGAGCCCATGACGTAGCAGTCTATGCCCTTGACAAACTCCGTCACTTCCTCTTCGGTCAGGGTAACGCCTTTGGGGTAGTTGTCCGTGGACTGGAGCCATGAAATACTGCCGTCTTTTTTAGCAATAAAGCCGTCAAGGCTGGAAACCATATGTATGGTCACTTTGGAGGTGGAAGTCATTTTTTGATAAGGTGTTAATGGTCTTGTTCAACGCTAAACTAGCAAAAATGGATGAAGGGTTTGAGTTTAGTTGTTGTGGGTGTATTATAGCTGTTGTGATTAGAGTTAAGAAGAAGTTAATAGGCTTAAGTTTACGCAAGCTAACCGTAAGCCATTTACCAGGAGGCGTGAGTCAACTTATTTCACCTTCCCTCTGCTTCCGAGTCACCTGCCAAGGGACCCCCGAGGTATCATCACCAAAAAGCATCAGAGTCCTCAATAGAGACTCTGATGGGGAGGTTAGATTATAAATTTCGTTTTTGTTGATATTTAAACCCGCAGCTTATCAACTCACCACCTCACTCTCATACCTGACTTCCGCCACTCCTCTCAATGTCGCAGCCACCGAGCAATATTTATCCACCGCTAGTGCCACTACTTTGGCCAGGTCGGTTTCGCTGGTGTCTGGTGAGGACAAATGAAACTTCATCAGTATATCGGTATAGTGCCGGGGATGCTGCTCCCGGCGCTGGCCTTCCGCCACTACGCTAAGCCCTTCCACGGTCTTGCGTTTCTTTTTCAACATACCCACCACATCCACGGCCGCGCAGGCAGCCGCTGCTGACAGCAACAGTTCCATAGGGGACTGCGCCTGTTTGCGTTCGGGTTCGTCGTACATGTCGACTTTCACCACATTCCCGGTGCGATTGGTGGCCTCATATTCAAATTCCGCGATGTATTTGGTGGTAGTGGTTTTGGATAAACTCATAAGGTTAGGTATGACAGCTACATGTTGCGGCGGTATTGTCCGCCTACACTGAACATGGCATGGGTGATTTGGCCCAAAGAACAGTACTTACAGGCCTCCATTAGGGTTTCGAAAATATTTTCATTGTGAATGGCCGCTTGTTGCAGGGCCGACAGCCACCTGTCGCTATCTTCAGCATAGTGTTGATGCAGATGCCCCAGCATGTCAATTTGATATTCTTTTTCCTCTTGGGTGGCTCTGATCACCTCTCCGGGGATAATGGTAGGTGAACCTTTGGATGACAGGAACGTGTTCACACCAATGATGGGGTAGGCTCCACTGTGCTTTAGGGTCTCATAGTGTAAACTCTCCTCCTGGATCTTGCTGCGTTGGTACATGGTTTCCATAGCGCCCAGAACCCCTCCACGCTCGGTAATTCGGTCAAATTCCAACAGCACCGCTTCTTCTACCAGATCCGTCAATTCCTCAATGATAAATGCTCCCTGCAGGGGATTTTCGTTTTTGGCCAGCCCCAGCTCCTTGTTGATAATCAACTGGATGGCTATGGCCCGGCGCACGGATCCTTCCGTTGGAGTAGTTATGGCTTCGTCGTAGGCATTGGTATGCAGGCTGTTACAGTTATCATAGATGGCATACAAGGCCTGCAGGGTGGTGCGGATGTCGTTAAAATCGATCTCTTGAGCATGCAGGGAGCGACCGGAAGTTTGAATATGATACTTCAGCATCTGAGAACGCTCATTCGCCCCGTACTTCAATTTCATGGCTTTGGCCCAGATACGGCGGGCCACCCGCCCGATCACCGCATACTCCGGATCAATACCGTTGCTGAAGAAAAAGGACAGGTTAGGGGCAAACTTATTAATGTCCATACCCCTGGAGAGATAGTATTCCACGTAGGTAAACCCGTTGGACAAAGTAAGCGCCAGCTGGGTGATGGGATTGGCCCCCGCTTCCGCAATATGATACCCGGATATGGATACCGAGTAAAAGTTGCGCACCTGATTTTTAATGAAATACTCCTGCACATCGCCCATCAAACGCAGTGAAAATTCGGTAGAAAATATACAGGTGTTTTGGGCTTGATCCTCTTTGAGGATATCCGCTTGTACAGTGCCTCTTACTTTCGACAGGGTATCCTGCTTAATTTTTATGTAGGTCTCTGCAGGTAACACCTGGTCGCCGGTAACCCCCAACAGCATTAGCCCCAGACCATTATTCCCCTCTGGTAATTCTCCTTGATACTGGGGGCGCCGAACGTTTTTTTCTTGGTAAAGACCATTGATCTTCTGCTCAACCTCCGCTTCCATACCCTGATCTTTGATATAAAGCTCGCACTGTTGATCGATGGCGGTATTCATATAGAAACCAGTAAGTATGGCCGCCGGTCCGTTGATCGTCATACTTACGGAAGTCATGGGGTCGGACAGATTGAATCCGGAATATAATTTCTTGGCGTCGTCCAGGCAGCAAATGGAGACTCCGGAATTGCCGATCTTACCGTATATATCCGGGCGGTGATCAGGGTCGTTTCCATATAGGGTAACTGAGTCAAAGGCTGTGGAAAGCCTTTTTGCCTCCATATCCTTACTTACATAGTGAAAACGCCGGTTGGTCCGTTCCGGTCCACCTTCTCCGGCAAACATCCTGGTGGGATCTTCCCCTTCTCGCTTAAAAGGGTATACGCCGGCAGTGAATGGAAAACTGCCCGGTACGTTTTCCTGCAAGTTCCAGCGTAAGATCTCGCCCCAGGCCTGGTAATTGGGTAGGCTAATCTTAGGGATCTGGCTGTGAGATAAAGACTCGGTGTGGGTCTCGATCTGCAGTTCCCGGTTGCGCACTTTGAAAGTGTAGACAGGGTCTTTATACTTGGCCACCAATTGTGGCCAGTTCTTAATCAATTCCAGATTCCGGGGATCCAGATCCAGGGCCACCTGATCGTAGTGTTGATTAAGCTTGACGCTGAATTCTTCGCCCAGCGCTCCGCTGGATTCCAGGGTGAGTTGAATTCCGTAGAGAGTTTCCGCGATCTTTCTTTGGGCTTCCACCCATTGATCGTATTGCCGGTTGTTATCGGCAATTTCCGACAAGTAGCGGGTACGGCTGGGAGGGATGATGTAGGTCTTTTCGGACATCTCCCCGCTGACCGCCAGGTTAGAATTCAGTTCGGCGGAGGTTTTTTCTACTAATTTGGTCATAACCGCCCGATAAAGCTGATTCATGCCGGGGTCGTTGAACTGGCTGGCAATAGTACCGTAAACCGGTAGATCCTCCTGGCTGGTATCCCACAAATTGTGGTTGCGCACGTATTGCTTTTTCACATCGCGCAAGGCATCCAGGGCTCCCCGCTTGTCGAATTTGTTCAAGGCAATAATGTCTGCAAAATCCAGCATATCGATCTTTTCCAGCTGGGTAGCAGCCCCATATTCCGGGGTCATAACGTACAAGGATAGGTCGGAATGTTCGATGATCTCCGTATCGGATTGACCAATGCCCGAAGTTTCCAGGATAACCAGATCAAAGGCCGCTCCTTTCACCACATCCAAAGCATCTTGTACATATTTGGAAAGGGCCAGATTGGATTGACGGGTAGCTAAGGACCGCATATACACCCGGGGATGATTGATGGCGTTCATACGGATGCGGTCACCCAGCAGGGCACCCCCGGTTTTTCGTTTGGAAGGGTCCACGGAAATAATGGCCACGGTCTTATCATCAAAATCATTTAAGAACCGACGCACCAGTTCATCCACCAGTGATGATTTACCCGCCCCACCGGTTCCGGTGATCCCTAACACCGGCGGATGCTGTGGTTTGATCAACGCCTTGACCTGATCCAGAACATCAGCACTTTCATCGGGGAAATTCTCCGCAGCAGAAATGATCTTGGCAATCACTTGCTGATCTCTTTCCTGCAGGCTACCCAACTCTCCATTTAGGTACTGATCAAGCTGATTACCCGTGGCAAAATCACTCTTTTCCACCAGATCGTTGATCATGCCTTGTAACCCCATGGCCCGTCCGTCATCCGGGGAATAAATACGGGCAATGCCGTACTCATGTAATTCATCGATTTCTTCAGGCAAAATAGTACCGCCTCCTCCTCCGAAGATCTTGATCTGAGAGGCGCCTCTTTCTTGCAGCAGGTCGTACATGTATTTAAAGAACTCCATGTGACCGCCCTGGTAGGAGGTAATGGCGATGGCTTGCACATCTTCCTGGATGGCACAATTAACAATCTCCTGTACGGAGCGGTCGTGACCTAGGTGAATGACCTCCACTCCGGTGGCTTGAATGATACGGCGCATAATGTTGATGGCCGCGTCGTGACCGTCGAACAAA
>JAOTYN010000306.1 GCA_029861825.1 Cyclobacteriaceae bacterium | reverse complement strand
ATAGTCGTGCAAAGTTAATATCGTAAGGTACTGTACGGGATATTTTTAATCAATAAAATTAGTACGAACGGTATTCCATATATTTAAATTACCCATTACAAATATGCCAATTATAGGTTACCTTTGTACAGTTTTTTAGGTGGTCAAAAAAATACAATTCATGAACCTGAAGATCCAAAATGAACGGCCGTTCCATCAAAGACATAATGGCCCAGATGAAGCTCAAGTGCACAAAATGCTTCAAGCTATAGAAGTAGAAAGCCTTCAAGATCTTATCGACGAAACGGTACCTTCCGATATAATCCTGCAGCATAGTTTGAATATACCTAATGCGATGTCGGAGTCGCAGTTTCTCCATAACTTCAGACGACTGGTTAAAAAGAATAAAATTTTCAAATCTTTTATTGGCCTGGGCTATTACAATTGCCATGTACCCACTGTCATCCAGCGCAATATCCTGGAAAATCCCGGTTGGTACACTGCCTATACTCCATATCAGGCTGAAATAGCCCAAGGGAGGTTGGAGGCACTGATCAATTTCCAAACCATGGTGTCGGATCTCACCGGTATGGAATTAGCGAACGCTAGTTTATTGGATGAAGGAACTGCCGCAGCAGAGGCCATGACCATGTTTTACAATTCCCGCAAAAAGGAGAAGAAACACGACGTTAAGTTTTTTGTACATCACAAGGTATTCCCCCAAACGCTGGACATCTTAAGGACCAGAGCAGTGCCGCTGGGCATTGAATTGGTTATCGGTTCCCTGTCTGAATTTGAAAACCAACCTGGGGGGTATTTTGGGGTTTTGATCCAATATCCAGACAAAGAGGGTGGATTTGCCGATCACCAGGAATTAATACACCTTGCTCATCAAAATCGCACCCTGGTAGTAGTAGCGGCCGATCTACTCAGCTTAACCTTATTGAAACCGCCAGGAGAGATGGGAGCAGATGTGGTGATGGGAACCACCCAGCGGTTTGGCGTACCCATGGGCTATGGCGGTCCCCATGCCGCCTATTTTGCCACCAAAGAAGAATTTAAAAGGCAGATCCCGGGAAGGATAATTGGGGTGTCAGTTGACGCTCAGGGCCATAAAGCTTATCGCATGGCTTTACAAACCCGGGAACAGCATATTCGAAGAGAAAAGGCCACTTCCAATATCTGTACTGCTCAGGTCTTGTTGGCAGTAATGGCAGGTATGTATGGAGTCTATCATGGCCCACAAGGAGTTAAGGACATAGCCTCCCGTATCCACGGTTTGACCCGCGTATTGGCTCGAGGGTTAGGACAGCTGGGTTTTAAGATCATTAATCCGAATTATTTTGATACCCTTACAGTAGAAATAACCAGCAGCTCCCTTTTAGAGACTATAAAGGTATTGGCACTTTCTAAGAAGTGTAATTTCCGATATGATGGGGACATAGCCATCGGCATAGCACTGGATGAAACCACTACGGTCAAGGAGGTAGAACTTATATTGAATATCTTCGCCAAAGCCACCCAGCAAGAGGACTTGAGATTTCAGGAATTACAACAGGATCTAGAGTTGGATTGGCCCACCGATGTGGTACGTACCAGCAATTTTATGACACATGAGGTGTTCAATAGTTACCATTCTGAGCATCAAATGCTGCGTTATTTAAAGCGATTGGAGAACAAGGACCTTTCCTTGGTACACAGCATGATCTCACTGGGATCCTGCACTATGAAATTGAATGCCACCACAGAGATGATACCCGTCACCTGGCCGGAAATCGGAGGCCTTCATCCCTTTGCTCCCAGGGACCAAGCTCTGGGGTACCGGGAAATGTTCACGGAACTGGAAGGATGGCTCAGTGAAATCACGGGCTTTGAGGCCACTTCGTTGCAGCCCAACTCCGGCGCCCAAGGAGAATTCACAGGCTTGATGGTGATCCGTGCTTATCACCAGAGCAGAAATGAGACCTCCCGAAACGTGGCATTGATTCCTTCATCGGCCCATGGGACCAACCCAGCCAGTGCGGTGATGGCAGGCATGCAGGTAGTCATTGTGGCTTGTGACGACCAGGGCAATATAGATTTAGAGGATCTGAAAAAGAAGATATCCACGCACCAAGATGAGGTAGCGGCTTTAATGGTTACCTATCCCTCAACTCATGGGGTGTTTGAAGAAAAGATCAGGGAAATCTGTGATCTGGTCCACGATGCGGGTGGTTTGGTATATATGGACGGCGCCAACATGAATGCTCAAGTGGGATTGACAAACCCTGCTATGATCGGCGGCGATGTGTGTCACCTCAATTTGCATAAGACATTTTGTATCCCACATGGGGGAGGGGGTCCGGGTATGGGACCCATATGTGTAGCCGCACATTTAAAACCTTTTCTACCCGGAAGCCCGGTAATTAATATGGGCCCTGAGAAAGCAATAACTGCCGTTAGTGCCGCTCCCTGGGGTAGTGCCAGCATCCTGGCTATCAGTTATGCCTACATAGCATTAATGGGTGCCGATGGGCTGAAAAAAGCGACCGAACTGGCCATTCTAACAGCAAATTACGTAATGTGCCGTTTACAGGACTCCTACGAGATCTTGTACCGGGGCCATAATGGGCGTTGTGCTCATGAGATGATCATTGATTGTCGTGATTTCCGGACGTTTGGGGTAGAGGTCGAGGATATTGCCAAACGTCTGATGGATTATGGCTTTCACGCACCTACGGTGTCATTTCCTGTTGCCGGTACCATGATGATCGAGCCCACTGAAAGCGAGTCACTGGAGGAGTTGGATCGTTTTTGTGACGCCCTTATTGCCATAAGGAAAGAAATAACAGAAGTGGAAAGCGGACAGGCAGATGCGGAAAACAATGTCCTGAAAAACGCTCCTCATACTGCAGCAGTAGCGCTGAACGATCAATGGGACTATCCATATTCCAGGGCGAAGGCGGTTTACCCTCTGCCATTTGTAAAGGATCAAAAGTTTTGGCCGGCAGTGAGTCGTATTGACAGTGCTTATGGGGATCGCAATTTATTCTGCAGCTGTATTCCAGTGGAGTCCTACCTAGAGTCAGAGGCGGTGGCTACCTCCTCCTAAGACAACTGGCAGGCCGTTACCAGGATTATTTCCCAGGCTTTATCAATATGATGTTTCTGTTGGTAGGTTTGTCCTACCACCAACCTTATGGTGTAGATGTCAGCTAGTTTGGTATGGGTAAGATAGATTTTGCCGGATTGATTAAGTTCATGAAGAAGCTTTTCATTTAGGGCATTCAAATCATCGTCCGAAACCTCTGGGGGCCGATATCGAAAACATACCGTGGCTAGCGGAGCGGGGGCCAGTAATTCAAATTGCGGGTGCCGATCGATGTCAGTGGCCAGATCCTGGGCCCATTTAATGTGATTTGCTACCTTCTTACGGAGCCCTTCTTTACCGAAATTCCGCAGCACAAACCACAGTTTCAGCGCTCTGAAACGCCGGCCAAGCTGGATACCCCAGTCGCTGTAATTGTTGACCCTGCCATGGCTGCGGGTTTTCAAATACTCCGGTATTAAAGTGAATGTTCGTTGCAGGCTTTCCGCATCCCGGACAAAATAAGCGGTGCAATCGAAATTGGTAAACATCCATTTATGAGGATTGAATACGAAACTATCGGCAGCTTCCAGCCCCTGTCGCAGCCATTGGTACTCCGGTAACATCATGGCCGTACCCGCCCAGGCAGCATCCACATGCAGCCAGATCTTGTACTGTTTACATACCTCCGTAACTTCTTTCAAAGGATCTACCGCGGTAGATCCGGTGGAGCCCAAGGTGGCCACCATCCACAGCGGGATAAAGCCCGCCTTCAGGTCGGCCTTCACTTTATCTTTTAAATCCGCAATGGAAAGGGAGTATTGCTTGTCCACATCTATTAAAACCAGATTATCACTACCAAGACCTGCTATGCGCACTGCTTTTTCTACAGAGCTGTGGCTCTGCTTAGATGCATATATTCTGAACCGTTCATTTCCCTGAAAGCCCTTTTTATTGATCTTCCAGCCGGTATGCGTTTCCCGGGCGGTGATCAGAGACACTAACGTGGCGGTGGAAGCGGTATCATGGATTACACCTTGCCAGGCATGGGGAAGGTGCAGCAGGTCTTTCAACCAGTCCATCATTTTTTCTTCCAACTCGGTGGCCGCAGGAGATGTTTCCCAGATCATGCATTGAGCAGCTAGGGTAGCGGTCAACATTTCTGCCAGTACTGAGGGATAGCTGGAATTCCCATTAAAATAAGCGTGAAAACCAGGATGTTGCCAGTGTGTCATTCCGGGTACAATTATCTCCTGGAAATCCCGAAAGATGGCATCCATGGATTCTCCTTTCTCCGGAGCCGATGACGGTAATTTATCGTAAGTAGCTCCTGGTTTTACCTGCGACTTAACCGGATAAGTCTCCACAGATTGAAAATAGTCCGCCATCCAATCCACTAGGCGGTGAGCGGATTTTCTAAAGGAGTCGATATCCATAGAGGTTGGGCGCTAGTTAACTTGGCTGCTACCTACGAAGGTTTTGGATTTTGTCAATCGACCGTTTTTATCGTAGGATTTCATGTCGCCTTTCACTATACCCTTTTCGTAGGGAATCTCTTTTTTTAAAGTCCCATCCCGATAGTAGTCCAGGGAAAGGCCATCTTCGATATCGTCATTGAAGCTAGCTTCGGTTCGCTTTTCGCCGTTAGGCCAGTATTTAACAAAAACTCCGTGCTTTTGGCCTCTTTTGTAATTACCAAAACGGTTTCTACCGCCGTCGCGGTAAAAGTCCCGGAAGTAACCATGTGGAGTATCGTTGCGGTATTCTTCTTCCGATTTTAACTTGCCGTTACCCCAGTATTTAATGGCTATGCCATGCAACCGGTTGTCTTTGTAGTAGGTTATGGATTTTACTTTTTCGCCGACCAACACTACCCATTTACCTTGTTTCTGCTGGGTGTTGTTAACTTGATTTAACTTTTCAACAGGGCGTCGGTAAAATCGTTGGGCAAATAGTGAAGGGGCGATAAACAATAGAAATAGGATTATTACGGGTATTTTCATGGAGATTGATAGTAGCTATAGTTTTTGGTGTTTAGAGCCTACTATTATAAAAAATTCTCCACACTCTATCAAATCATTAGCGAAGAGTAAGCGGTGTTTTTTTAAACATTTACATGACGCTCTGCGTGATAGGAGGAACGCACCAAAGGTCCAGATTCTACATATTTCAACCCTCTTTTCAGCCCCTCCTCTTTGAAGTGTTCGAACTTATCGGGATGCACGAATTCCGCCACTTCAATATGCAGTTTGGTGGGTTGCAAATACTGACCGAGCGTAAGGATATCCAGGCCATGTTCAACTAAATGATCCATAGCCTGATATACCTCCTGGTCTTTTTCACCTAGCCCCAACATAATACCGGATTTAGTACGCTTTCCGGCCTCTTTGGTTCTTTGGATCTGTTCCAGGCTTCGCTGGTATTTGGCTTGAGGTCTTACCGGGCGATATAGTCTTTCC
>JAOTYN010000307.1 GCA_029861825.1 Cyclobacteriaceae bacterium | reverse complement strand
CCAAAGCACCAGATTGATCAGTTCCAAAACAAGAGACCGTTACACCAATTATCGTTATCCCAACTATTTGAGTAACGGGGAGGTGTTGGTGCATAAATCCAGCCTAAACGAGATCGGCACGGTTTATCGAATCGACAGCCTGGGACAGGAACAAAAACTCTTCTCTCCTGGTATTGGAATAGGCGGCCACCTCAGTACTAATGATCGAACGGTGGTATGGTCCGAGTTTCGTTTTCATCCCAGGTGGTTCAACCAAAGCTACAGTATCATACGCAGTTACGATCTGGAGTCCGGGGTGAAGACCAAAATCACTTCAAGGAGTAAGTTGTTCGCGCCCGCTGTCAGTGGTGATGGTAGCCGGTTGGCGGCAGTGGAAGTAGCAACCGATGGAGTGAATAGCCTGGTAGTGCTCGATGCTAAAACCGGCAAAGAGCTGGATAGATTCGCTACAGATCCCGGAGATTTCTTAGCTTTTCCTAAATGGCATCCCGACAATAAAAGGGTATTTGCGACATGGAGAAATTCCCAGGGTAATGGAGTAAATGCTTACCATATTGACACCGATCAGGTTCAGGAGACTATTCCCTTGACGACTGCAACTATTGACCGCATTTATCCGCATGGCGAATTCATCTTCTTTTCCAGCTCCTTAACGGGGGTCCAAAATATATTTGCCTGGAACACCCAAACTGCCGAGCAATTTCAAGTTACTGAGACCAGATTTGGAGCATTTGACCCCAGTGTTTCCAAAGATGGAAAAAGATTGATCTATAGTGAATATACCGCCGATGGCTACGAGACCCGGGAAGTGAATCTTACGGGATCACCATGGAAACAGTCTGCTTTTAATTATCGCTTGGGGTCCAACTATTTCGAGCCACTGCTTACCACAACATCACGGGACTTAACCAACACCAGGCTACAATCTGGTGAATTTAATACCAAGCCCTTTAAACACCTAACCAAGGGTTTGTTCAATATTCATTCATGGTATCCTATCGTATCTACCGAAGAATTCGGTTTAGCGGTGCTTTCGAAGAACATTATGAGCAGTATGTCCTTAACCGGTCAGTTTACCTATAATACTGATGAGAATAGTTGGAAAACGCTGTTCCAAATGAGCTATGGTCCTTTCTTCCCTATCCTGGACGCCACCGTCAGTACTGGAGAAAGACAAACGGAAAACCTGGTGTTGACAACGGATACCTTGAGTATCGTGGGGTACCGGGGTCGCTGGCAAGAGCATACAATTAGTGCTGGTCTTCGAGTACCACTTAACCTAACCCATGGAAACTATTTTAGTAATCTTACTCTTGCCCCAAGGTACCAGCATTTTATAGTAGACTATTTCGATGGTGTCACCGACTTGTTGCGAGATGAAGATTTTGGCAGTTGGGCCTTTGAGATTAGTTTTAGACGGTTCCAGAGCACAGCTTTGCAAAACATCCTACCGCGTTGGGCTCAGGTGTTGGACGTTGACTACCAATCCACTGTAGGCAATGGAGAAAATCAAGGTAAGCGCCTTACAATTGATGGAACGTTGATTTTTCCGGGAATACTTAAAAACCACAGCTTCTTCATAAGTGGCGCCTATCAGAAAGAAGACATCGTAGACGCCTATCGGTTTGAAGATATTTTCAGGGATGCCCGTGGCTACGGCAGTGGACCTTTTGAACACTTATATCGTATATCTGGAAATTATACCTTGCCATTATTCTATCCTGATTTATCACTGGGCTCAATCGCTTATTTTAAAAGACTGAGGGCCAACCTTTTTTATGACTGGAGTCAAGGAGAAGTATTGGATTCCCAAAATAAAATGCGATCCATGGGAGTGGAGTTATTGACCGACTTCCGATTGATCCGTTTGATCGATGTAGGCATTGGCGTACGCTATGGTTATCTTACTGATAGAGATCGCGATTTTTTTGAGTTGGTAATATCCAGTATTCAGTTTTAATTTTATCCTTTTTAGCTTTAGATTTAGCCTTTTTAATATTTGATAATGCCTGAAATAAGTCTAATTTTAAGCCCTTAAGCAAAGAAAACTATGGCTGAAGTTATAAAAATGCCCAAGATGAGTGACACCATGGAAGAGGGTGTGATTGCAGCTTGGTTAGTGAAAGTAGGGGACTCCGTAAAGTCCGGAGATATACTTGCTGAGGTTGAAACGGATAAAGCCACCATGGAGCTGGAATCATATGAGGACGGCGTGCTCCTTCATATCGGGGCCCAAGAGCAGGAAGCAGTACCAGTCGACGGAGTGATCGCCATAATTGGAGAGAAAGGGGAAAATATAAAGGAATTATTGGAGTCCATTAATAGCCAGGATTCCAATGACAAGGCAAGTCCGGAAATAACTAAAGCGCCGGATACTGATAAAAGTGCCCCTATTGTTGATGCATCGGATATAGAAGCCACCGTGATCACCATGCCTAAGATGAGTGATACTATGGAAGAGGGTACACTAGCTGCCTGGTTGAAGAAGGTTGGAGATGAAGTGAAGTCCGGCGATATACTTGCTGAAGTGGAAACGGACAAAGCTACCATGGAGTTGGAGTCGTATGAAGATGGAGTCCTTTTGTATGTAGGGGTGAAAGAAGGTGAATCGGTGCCTGTCGATGGTGTGATCGCAGTTATAGGAGCAAAGGATGCCGATTATCAAAAACTTTTGGGAGCACACGTTCAAATTAGTGTTCCTGCGGAAGTTGGTGCACCTACGAAATCTGCAGCTGTGACACCCGCTGAAGAAGTTGTAACAGCTGTGCCCGTTACCTCAGAATCGTCGGGTTCAGCTGAAGGTCGTATTAAGGCCTCCCCTCTGGCGCGCAAGCTAGCGGCTGAGAAAGGATATGACCTAAGTCAAATAGAAGGTTCAGCAGAAAATGGCCGAATTGTAAAGCGGGATGTAGAAAATTTTATACCATCCGCAGTACCTGCAGCAACAGCAGCCGCAGCACCCGTTGCATTGCCTACGGTGGTGGGAGAAGAATCTTTTGAAGAGATTCCTGTAACCCAAATGCGCAAAACGATTGCCAAGCGATTAGCAGAAAGCAAGTTTACTGCACCCCATTTTTACGTGACTATGGAGATCAATATGGATAAAGCCATAGAAGCACGTAAAAGTATGAATGAGATATCGCCGGTAAAGATCTCTTTCAATGACCTTATTCTTAAGGCTACCGCAGCAGCCATCCGGCAAAATCCTGAGGTAAATATATCATTCTTTGGTGATAAGATGCGAAAGAACCACCATATCCATATAGGAGTTGCGGTAGCAGTGGATGAGGGGTTGCTGGTGCCCGTGGTACGTTTTGCTGACAATAAAAGCTTAGCACATATAGCCGCAGAAGTCAAAGATTTAGCTAAAAAAGCCGTTGAGAAGAAATTACAACCCTCTGATTGGGAAGGTAATACTTTTACAATTTCCAATCTTGGTATGTTTGGGGTTGAGGAATTCACAGCCATAATAAACCCACCTGATTCCTGCATTTTGGCAGTGGGTGGCATAAAACCTACTGCAGTGGTAAAAGATGGTCAATTAGTGCCTGGGAATGTTATGAAGGTAACATTGAGTTGCGACCACCGAGCGGTTGATGGTGCTACCGGGGCAGCATTCCTGAAAACCTTGAAGGACATCCTTGAAGATCCCGTTCGCATATTGATTTAATAATCTGAAATTTTATGAAAACCCCTGAGATACGGTCCACCACGGTGCTGGCTGTAAAGCACAATGGTACGATAGCAATAGGAGCTGATGGCCAGGCTACTTTGGGAAACACTGTGGCCAAGAGCAATGTGCGCAAGATTCGTAAACTACAAGATGGGAAAGTAATCACCGGATTTGCCGGGTCTACCGCCGATGCTTTCACATTACTGGAACGGATAGAAGAAAAACTGAACAGCTACGGAGGCAATATGAAACGTGCTGCCATAGAGTTGGCTAAGGATTGGCGCACCGATCGTTACCTGCGCCGATTGGAAGCCATGCTGATTGTGGCCAATAAAGAAGAATTGCTAATGGTTTCCGGAACAGGTGATGTGATCGAACCAGATAATAACATTGCTGCCATCGGCTCCGGCAGTATGTTTGCACAATCCGCTGCCCTGGCTTTAATTAATCATGCTCCGCAACTATCAGCAGAGGAGATTGTAAAAGAGAGCCTGTCCATCGCCGCCGACATTTGCATTTACACCAATCACAACATCATCTTGGAGACTTTATAGTATGATCACACTGTATCATAATCCCCGTTGCCGTAAGAGTCGTGAAACTTTGGAGTTGATTCAAGAGAAGGGCGAGACCTTGAAGATTAAGCTTTACTTGAAAGAGCCTCCTACCGTGAAGGAGTTAAAAGAGGTGTTGGCAAAACTGGGATTGCGCCCATTGGAATTAATTCGTAAACAGGAAGCCGTCTTTAAAGAAAAATTCAAAGGGAAAGAGTTTGCTGATGATCAGTGGATCGACGTTATGATTGCTCACCCCATTTTGATTGAAAGACCTATTGCCATAAAAGGAAATACTGCCTTGATTGGTCGTCCGCCTTCAAATGTACTGGAACTACTGTGAAACCATCTCACTTTAATTCATAGTTTCATGGAGGTGCCTCCGAGCCTGAACGATCTCTAAGGCTAACGATCTCTAAGGCTAATGAAGTCTATTTAAGATTGAATCAACCGACTAATTATCTGGACTGGAAACCAATGACGTATCATAGAGCCCACTTGTAGTTTAGAATGCCTTTTTAAGAAATCTGGTTTTATGCCCTACCTAAACCGAGCCTTGCCAAAATTATAGGCTGTCAATAATTCATAAGTGATATTATTTTTTATTCATCTCAACTAGTGACATCCTAAAGTGCTAATTTAAAATTGGGTGGGTGGAGGGGCCCCCTGCAGAAAAATTTATAAAACTCACCGTGAATTGGCTAAGACTGGAAAAATAATACTAAACTAGCCCACAAGCTTATTTCAATCTTACCTCCTTTATAGTTGCACAATTTGGATTAAGGAATTCAGGTGTTAAGTCGCAATTAATGTACAAACCGAGGCCGGAAGCAGCGGTTGAAGATGGTTCGCTGAACTGCACATTTCATAAAAATCCTTATCTTCAAAGCTTATCACAATAAGTCTAGAATGTCAAAAGCTTTTACTCTGATTCTGTCATTACTGCTATGTATTGATATTATCGCTCAAGAAACCTTTTCGGTCAATGATGTCCAAGATCGCCGGTCGGAATCTCATGCCTTTATAAACGCTACTATTTATGTAGACCATCAAACCGTATATCCGAACGGTACCTTACTGATTAGTGAAGGGAAAGTAGTTTCGGTGGGAACAGGGATTGCGGTTCCCGAGGGCTATGTGGTGAATGATTTAAAAGGTAAGTTCATATACCCTTCTTTTATTGATATTTATAGCGACTACGGGATGCCGGCTGTGCCACGTCCACCTCAATTCAGCTTCAATCGCGCCGAGCAGTTGGAGTCTGACATTCCGGGGGCC
>JAOTYN010000015.1 GCA_029861825.1 Cyclobacteriaceae bacterium | reverse complement strand
GCAAAAGCAATCATGAAAGCAGAAGCAGCCTGGCCTTAACCATAAACTACCGAAAACGGCAACCTCGTAAGAAAAGAGTTAAAATTTAGGTGGTTATACTTTTATTATTATTCCCTTTTTATGCATGATCCAAGAAGGGATAAAAAGGGTCAGCACAAAAACAATAGCAAAGGCTAAGCTGGCGTTATAGGGCCCCAGCCAGCTGTTAAAGACATTTTCGAAGATCCATAGTTTAAGACTCAAATCGGGACCAACTTTGATCAAACCTATCAACCGAGCCAGTATTCCGGACAATACGTAGGCCGTAATAGCATTAATACCAAATGCCACCCAGGGTGTAGTCCATCCTTTGTATCCCAGAACATCGATAAACCAGTAGCAAATACCCAGGCATTGCATGGCAATTCCCGTAGTATAAAGCACGAAGGAGCTGGTCCAAAGCGCTTTGTTAATGGGAAAGGCTAAATCCCATAGCAGACCTACAAATATACATAGGGCTCCCCCTACAAATAGCCACACTACCTTACGCTCATCGGATTGATCACTTTTAACCAGATGTCCTACTAGTATACCACTTAGACCGGTGCTGATTGCTGGTAAGGTACTCAACAGGCCTTCCGGGTCCCAGGTCTTGCTTTGGCTCCATAAATGACCGTTTAGCAACAGTCGGTCCAACCATGCGCCTAAATTGGTTTCGGGATCTAAGTTGGGGTCTCCCACTCCGGGAACGGGGATGAAGGTCATTAAGATCCAGTATATGACCAGTAGGCCAACTGCCCATCGAAATTGCGATACCCAATTGGTATTTATAAATATTAAAGAACAAACCAGATAGACCACGGCAATACGCTGCAGCACTCCGGGTATGCGGATGGTTTCCAGGTTGAAGTAAGGAAATCCACTGAGGAACATACCCAACAGGAAGAGGATCAAACTGCGCCGCAGTATTTTTAGCACCAGGCCTTTGGTATCTGAACCAGCGGAAACTCTTTTCCCTAATGCCAGGGTAATGGCCATTCCTACCATGAATAAGAAAAATGGAAACACCAGATCTGTAGGAGTGCAGCCGTTCCAGGGAGCATGTCGTAAGGGTGCATAAACATACTCCCATGAACCCGGATCGTTGACCAGAATCATGGCAGCAATGGTAATACCTCTTAAAACATCAAGGGAAATAAGTCGCTTGGACATGTCGTATTTATGAGCAGATAAATATATAAAAAATATGTGTTTCTGCAATTTCCTACTATTTTACGCGGAGATTTAATCAGCACAAAAAATGGATGGAAAAGCGATCATTCTAGCTCAGGGGATGCTGGATGATAATCATGCCAAGACCGCCCACGGTCTTATAAGAGGTACAGAGCGCTATGAGATAATAGGAGTGATTGATAGGCAGCACGCTGGCTTGGATGCTGGTATTATTGTAGACGGTATCGAAAGGGGAATACCTGTAATGAGTTCCTTGCAGCAATTTCAGGAGCATTCACTGGAGGCCCAATTTCTAATAATAGGAGTAGCTACCAAGGGAGGCTACATACCGGATGACATGCGCCGGGAGATTAGAGAAGCCGTTACCCAGGGACTTAGCATTGTAAATGGTTTGCACGAGTTTTTGGGTGATGACCCTGAGCTGTCCCAGTTGGCTGCTGAAAATAATGTCCGGTTAATTGATATTCGCAAGCCACGGCCCAAGGACCAACTTCAGTTTTGGAACGGATCCATAGCGGAAGTTCTCTGCCCCAAGATTGCGGTTTTGGGGACAGATTGTGCTATCGGTAAACGGACCACTGCCAGAATGTTAATGGAGGCCGCTAAAGAGCAAGACTTGATCGCCGAAATGATTTATACCGGCCAAACGGGTTGGTTACAAGGGGGTGAGTATGGTTTTATTTTTGACTCAACCTATAACGACTTCGTTTCGGGTGAGTTGGAACATGCTATCGTAAACTGCTATCGCGAAATGCAGCCCCATATGATATTTCTAGAAGGTCAGGCTGCATTACAAAACCCTACCGGACCCTGTGGACCAGAATTCTTAATCTCAGCCCGTACCGATGGGGTTATATTGCAGCATGCTCCTGGTCGTAAATATTTTGGTAATCAATCTAGCCTGGGTGAGATTCCCCCATTGATAAACGAATTGGAATTAATAAGACTTTATGGTAGTACAACCCTGGCTATTGCTCAGAATAATGAAGGACTCACCCAACAGGAAGCCGATCAAATTCAAAAAGACACCCAGGAATTACTCAACATACCGGTAGTTCAACCGCTAAAGGATGGAGTGGGTAGATTAATAACCTTGATTCAAGAAACTTATGACAAAGATTAAGAATATTGAGGTCCACCGGGTCGATCTGCAATTAACCCGTCCTTACACCATAGCCTTTAAGACGGTGGATCATGTAGAAAATGCCGTGGTTAAATTGATTTTGGACAATGGTATCGTAGGATGGGGTGCAGGAAATCCTAGTGAGCAAGTGGTGGGGGAATCCTTAGATCAAGCCCTGAAAGCACTGGGAATAGCTTGCAACTTACCGGTGCACAAAGACCCCTGGCAAAGACTCTTAGGGCGGGATATACATGACCTTGCGATCCTGTGCAAAGAGATCCAGGCCCATTTGCCCAAAAATCCAGCGGCACGTACGGCATTGGAAATAGCCCTTCACGACGCCTACTGTCAATGCCTCAAAATCCCCTTAGTGCAATACCTGGGACAGAAGATCGAATCCATGCCCACATCGGTCACTATTGGGATAAAAGGAGTAACGGAGACTTTGGCAGAAGCTGATGAATATCTGGCCCTGGGCTTTCGAATTTTGAAAGTGAAACTGGGCAACGACCTGGAAGAGGATATTGAAAGAATGGTAAGGTTGAGAGAGCAAGTTGGAGAGCATATATTGATAAGGGTGGATGCCAATCAAGGCTATGAGGTTGCAGGTCTGCACCGCTTCTACCAGGAGACCAAAAATTGCCGTTTGGAATTAATTGAGCAACCCTTGCCTGTGGCCGATCTAGAAGGACTGAGGGGCCTTCCCTCCGACATTAAAGCGCTCATTGCCGCGGATGAAAGCTTAATAGGTCCAGGTCATGCGCGATTATTAGCCAAGTCACCCGGAGCATGTGGAATTTTCAATATCAAACTGATGAAGTGTGGAGGGATTACCAAGGCTTTGGATATTGCCGAAGTGGCAGAAAAATCGGGGATCCATCTAATGTGGGGCTGCAATGACGAAAGCATTATTAGCATTGCCGCTGCATTACATACTGCATTTGCCTGTGCCCGCACCAGATATATTGACCTCGACGGTAGCTTTGATCTGGCTAGGGATGTTGTGAGCGGTGGATTTGATCTCAAAGACGGAGTGATGAGTATAAAAACCGGTTTTGGGCTGGGAGTACTGGAGACAGGACTAGTATAGATCCTATAAAAAATGGCAGTTATTACGGGTTTAGATATAATTAAAGAAAGAAAGCCCCTTGCAGAGGAGCTTACAGGAAATGTGGGATACCTGGCTCACGCGGCCTCTGTAGATAGTACCCTGACTCATGGTATTTACACCATGAAAACCCTGTTTGCAAATCGGTTCACCAAGATATTTTCCCCTCAGCACGGATTGGTTGGCGATGTGCAAGACAACATGATCGAATCGGATCACTACCACCATCCCTTTTTCGACCTGCCCATTTACAGTTTGTATTCAGAGACCCGGAAGCCTACAGGGAAAATGCTTACCGGTCTGGATCATGTAATCGTGGACTTACAGGATGTAGGTACCAGAATATACACCTATATCTATACCCTGACCTACATGATGGAGGCTTGCGGTGCCCAGGGCATTCAGGTGGTGGTATTGGACCGTCCAAATCCAATAAATGGAATGACTTTGGAGGGCAATATGCTGGATCTGAAGTTCCAAAGTTTTGTAGGAAGGCACCCTTTGCCAGTGCGTCATGGGATGACCATAGGGGAGATCGCCCAAATGGCCCGCGAGCAATGGGGTATTGACTGTGATCTGAAAGTAATCCCCATGGAAGGATGGGAGCGTTTTATGTACTACGAGGACACCGGGTTAGCTTGGGTAATGCCTTCGCCTAATTTGGCTACCGTTGAAGCTGCGGTAACTTTTCCCGGAACCGTGTTGTTTGAAGGGACTAATATATCGGAGGGTAGGGGCACCACCCGAAGCCTGGAAATCATTGGGCACCCCTCCATCGAACCCTATGGCATGCTATCAAGTTTGAGCACACTTTTTAAAGTTTGTGAATTGGAGGGCTTTGTGCTAAGACCGGTCAATTTCATACCAACCTTTCAGAAGCATCGTGGCGTTTCTTGCGGTGGCTATCAGATCCATGTTACAGACCGACAGAAATTCCGACCCTGGAAAGTAGGGCAGCTGCTTTGCCAAAGTTTATATCAGCAGCTTCAGGAGAACTTTAAATGGAAAAATCCTCCTTACGAATATGAATACGAAATACTCCCAATAGACATCCTAAATGGATCCGATAAGTTAAGGTTATGGGTAGAACAATCGGGTTCCTTTGGCAGGCTTCTGGAAATCGAAAAGTCGGATTGGGGTGATTTCCTGCAAAAAAGGGCACAGGTCTTGCTCTATTAGCAATAATTTGAATAACTTATTAGGTCAGGAACCTAATTAATGAAAACCATACGCTTCCGATTCGTATTGCTCATGGCCGCGGCTTTGGTGGGGTCTACATTGGGCTTTGGTGACCTTGATAAAATAGCCCCTCCCTTTCTCCACGGTGGTCAAAAATGGGTGGATAGTGTTTTTAATACCCTCACACCCCGAGAGCGCATGGCTCAGCTCATACAGGTTGCAGCCTACTCCAACCGTGAAAAAGGTTTTGAGGACTCCTTAAGTCAGCTCATCAAAACTCACAAAATCGGTGGCCTGATATTTTTTCAGGGCGGGCCAGGACGCCAGGCACGCCTGACCAATCGCTATCAATCCGAATCATCTATTCCCTTGCTAATATCTATTGATGCGGAGTGGGGATTAGGAATGCGTTTGGATAGCACCATCAGTTTTCCCTACCAAATGACCTTAGGGGCCATACAGAACGACAGCCTTATTTACCAAATGGGTAGGGAGATCGCCAGGCAATGCCAAAGAATGGGGATTCATATGAACTTTGCCCCAGTGGCCGATGTCAATAACAACCCCAAAAACCCGGTAATCAGTTATAGATCCTTTGGGGAAAATACCGAAGCAGTAACCAACAAATCACGTGCCTATATGCAAGGGATGCAAGACCACGGGATTCTAACTTCCGCTAAACATTTTCCGGGCCATGGAGACACTGAAACCGATTCGCACTACGATCTTCCGCAATTGCCTCATGATTTACAGCGATTGGAGCAGGTTGAATTTGCTCCCTTCCAGAAATTGATCGATGCCGGGGTAGCCGGAGTGATGGTAGCACACATGAATATACCGGCGCTGGACTCTACGGAAAACCTGCCCTCTACCTTATCCAAGCCTATTGTTACGGATCTGCTGCAGAAGAAGATGGGTTTTAAAGGGTTGATTATGACCGACGCTTTGAATATGCAGGGAGTGACTAAATTTTATAAGCCCGGGGAAGTAGATGTAAAAGCGCTTATTGCCGGAAACGACATGCTCTTATTTACCCAGGACGTGGAAAAAGCCCTGGACGAAATTGAAAATGCCGTCAGGCAAAGAAAGATCGGTCAAAGAGAGATCGATATAAAATGTAGAAAAGTGCTGGCAGCAAAATATTGGGCAGGTTTGAGTGATTGCCGGCCGATTAAGTTAGAAGGGTTGATTGAAGATTTGAACTCCCACAATGCTGATTTACTGCAACGCCAACTATTGGAGGCCAGCCTAACAGTATTGAAGAACGAGGGTACGTTACCTATTTCAAATTTGGAAGCCCTATCCATTGCCAGTGTATCTGTGGGTGCCGATCACATCACTCCTTTTCAATACATGCTTGAAAAATACACCCGGGTTGATCATTTTCTGGTGCCGAAAGGGGCTACGCTACCCCAAACCGGGCATTTAGATAACCTGGCCGACCGCTATGACCTAATCGTTATCGGCTTGCATCAAGTAGGCCGAAGGCCCAGAAACACCGCTGGGTATACTCAGGCAACGTATGATTTATTGCACAATTTGACTGCCAGCAACAAGGCGGTGGTAGTTAACTTCCGAAACCCTTACACCTTAGACTATATTCCCAACTCCCAGAACATTCAGGCGCTGGTCAGCGCTTCTCAGGATCAAGCTCAGGAATTAGCCGCTCAGTTGCTGTTCGGAGGTATTGAGGCCAAGGGGAAATTGCCCGTTACGGTAAACGGAACATACACCTACGGAATGGGATTAACCACTACTGGAGGAGCCCGCCTTAAGTATACTATTCCCGAAGAACTGGGTATTAATTCCCAATATCTGCACCGGCGAGTTGATTCCGTGGTGCAGGTGGGCTTGGATTCCATGGCCTATCCAGGAGCACAGGTATTGGTAGCCAAAGATGGAAAGGTATTTCTGCACAAAGTGTACGGCTATCATACTTACGAGCAGCAACGTCCGGTACGAGAAGATGATATCTATGACCTGGCTTCCGTTACTAAGATCACCGGCCCTTTGCCCGCTTTGATGCGACTGCATGCTGAGGGCAAGATTAACTTGGACGTTCCCTTTAGTAACTATTGGGAAGATTTTAAAGGAACCGACAAGGAAGAAATGACGGTGCGCGAGGTGTTGTCACATTATGCACAACTTAAAGCCTGGATTGCCTACTGGGAAGACACTAAACGCAAGAACGGAAAGTTCAAGAGACGGTTTTTCCGGTCCGACTCTTCCAGAAAATTCCCCATAAGGGTGGCTCACAATCTTTACCTACGCCATGATTATCGGCAAAAAGAGATTTATAAAGCCATTCGGAAATCTCCTTTGGGGGAGGAAAAGGAATACTTGTATTCCGGTCTGTCATTTTATCTGTATCCTCAGATCATTGAAAACCTTACCGGTCGCTCCTACGAGGAGTTTCTAAAGAATGAATTTTACCATCGCTTAGGTGCTTATACCTTGACCTATAATCCTTTGCGTTACTATTCTCAAGAGCGTATTGTACCTACTGAAAACGATGATTTCTTCCGCATGCAGCAACTACAGGGCACCGTTCACGATGAAGGAGCGGCTATGATGGAAGGAGTTTCCGGTAATGCGGGCTTATTCAGTACTGCCAATGATCTGGCCAAGATCATGCAGATGTATTTGCAAGAGGGAAGCTATGGAGAGCATTCCTTTATAAGTCCGGCGTCGGTTCGAGAATTCAGTTCCTGTCAGTATTGCGATGAGGGTAACAGAAGGGGATTGGGATTTGATAAACCCGTATTGGAGAACAAGATGGATGGTTCCACAGCCTGGGATGCCAGCGATAGGAGTTTTGGTCATTCCGGTTATACCGGCACTTTTACATGGGTGGACCCTGATAATGGTCTGTTATTTGTTTTTATGTCAAACCGGGTTTATCCCACTAGGGAGAACCGCAAATTGTACCAATTAAGCATAAGACCGGGCCTTCACCAGGTACTGTATGATGCGCTGCGCCAGGGTTTGGATGCCTCTTAGTGTTTGGGCGGGCCTGCTAATTCTAATTTCTCTACTGATTGCCTTAACCTGATCATGAAACCCGCTCCCGGATCATCCCGCTGCTCTACAGGCTGATCTGTAAAATTCTTCCACAGGGGATGATCTTGAAAGAGGGGATATTCAGAATTGGCAATCAAATATTTTATGGGATATTTCTGATGTAGTGTCTCCACCAGAAAAGCGTTGGCTTCAACTTGAGCCTCCGTAAGCGGTTTGTGCTGGTTGTTTCCCACGTTTTTGATGCCAATAGCACAGTAGTTTAATCCAGTCACATGCAAGGCCATGATACTATCGGGCATCAACTGATAAATAGTGCCGTCTTGATCTACCAGGTAATGTGCGGATACATTCAACTCATCAGGCAAGTGGGGGTCATCGTTTCGAAAGCGTGGCTTTATAGGATTCTGGAATACCTTGAAAGCGCTTTCCAGATCCCCCAAAGAGGTCCAATGAATTACGATCATTTGGGGGTCGATCAGGGGTTCCTGCTGCTCCAGACCGTATTCATTTGCCAGGTATTGTAAAGTGAGATTCTTGCGAGTCTCGTCGAACGTGAGGTGTTTTTGTAAGATTTCAATGGATTGGCAGGCATTTATGAGCCCAAAAAATACCAGTAAAAGAAAAGTGTGTTTCATGAAGAAGACTCTTGATCCTCCATATAGTCGAATATCATTTTTGAGAGGTTACTTAGTAGTTCCGTAGTGCGATCAAAATCCAAAAGATTCTTGGACAGCATAACCAAGACATATTTACGGCCGTCGGGCAGGTATACGATACCGGAATCGTGGTGTGCTTGAGATAAGGTACCGGTTTTATGGGCTACTTCCACATTTCCGGGAAGTTTTGCTGGGATTACATCGCGGAACTTTTGACGTTTCAGGATCTCCACCATTTCTGCAGAGGCTTCCTGCGATACCACTTCGCCCATGGCTAACTTTTCAAAGATCACCAATAAACTTTGGGCATTGGTCATATTGCTAAGACTTTGCTCGAATGCCTTAATATCTTCTACGCCCCGCAAGACATGCATGTCTTTAGCCCCGAGCTCCCGCATGGACCGGGTAATGTGCTCTCCACCCAAATGCTGGACCAGCATGTTGGTGGCGATGTTGCTGCTTTCGGTGATCATATCTTCGATCAATTCCCGGATGCTGCGCGGCTGCCCGATCTGATGGTAAAGCTCCAACTCACTGTCGGCGTCGGGGGTTAGTTCATACCAGCTGCTGTCCACAATACTGCGAAACTGTGTGGTTACGGTAAGGGTGTCCTCCAGACTTAAACTACCTTCATGAGCCCTTTTGTAGGCCTCGATCATCACCGGTGTCTTCATGGTGCTGGCGGCATGGAACATGGCCTTTTTGTTGATATAGATAGCTTGGCCCACCGAATCCAGCGACTTGAAAATTAATGCGAATTCTCCTTCATTCTGGTGAATGGAGTCCAGGATCTGTAATTCCAGATCCGTCAGGGTTTGTCTGGAAGTGGAATCGTCCTTACAGGCGGCCACGGCAAAAACTAGTATGGCCAGCACCAAAAGTCTCATGATTTAATTGTTTAAAAAACAAATAAAAATAAAATCAAAATGTTAAACAAGGCCCACCTTTTTATTGAACGCAGAAACGGAGATAGAGTTAGCAATTGACAAATAACAATGGGCAGGGCAATTTGGGGAGGAATAACTTAAACAGTTCTTGTAGTTTTTATTGGGCGGAATCTTCTGCTTATGGAATATGCCGTCAATTCCTCACTCAATCATAGCCACCACTCTGGCCGGCGCCGCCGAAGCCCCCACAATTTTTATCGGAAATACCGCCACCTTAAAACCGCTATAAGGCAAGGCCTCCAAATTAACTAATTGTTCCATATGACAATATTCCTTATCCCTGCCAACCAAGTGAGCTTCCCAGAAGTATTCCGCATCATTTCTTTCCTTGGCTTTCTTGATCATATAGGGTAGGGGCAGGTCCCATCCCCAGGAATCAATACCCATCACTTTAACCCCCTGATCGATCAGCCATTCAGTGGCTTCTTTACTCATACCGGTACCCACTTTATAAAAGTCTTTGGTACCATTGAATTTATCCCGGCCGGTTTTGATCAAAACGATCATATCAGGACTTATTTCCAACTGCTCTTTATTAAGAAATTGCTTGATATCATTAATGGTAATAGCTTCAAAATCAGGTTTATGATTCATATCGACAACGATCCCCTCCCCAAAACACCATTCCAGCGGTACCTGGTCGATTGTTTTGCTGGGCTTTCCCTCACAAGTGGGGGAGTAATGCCAGGGAGCGTCTATATGCGTGGTGGAATGTACCCCCATTTTGACAATGGTATCATCGGCCCAACCCTGAAAATTGTGGGGAAATAAACGAAAAGGTAGTCCCAATAGTCGCAGCAGCCACCGCGCTTTGCGGTGCGGTTTGTGTTTGATCTTAACCTTCATAAACCAAGGATCATCCTGGTTGTACTGGATAGGTTTGGACAAGTCGATGATTTTCATGGTTGAAGATTTGCTTCGGTACAAATATCGTAAATTTAAGGCTGGTACAACAAGGAAACAAAGAACACACTGGTGCTGGCATGTACAAACCATGAAAGAGCTGGTTTACCGGCAACCATACGAACCCATGATAGACTTTATTACCTATTTATTAAAGAACTGTTAGTGGTATGGTTATTTAGCTATCCTGGTGCTATGATTCGGTGGTTAGGAATGGGCGGAAAAGTGCCCTGAAAAAATTGTAAGAAGACAGCTGGTACTTTAATACCGCGGTCTTTTTATCTGTGGTAGCAATTTCAATTATAATTTATTCTGTTCTCACAAAGTGAACTTAATTGGTTGGCGGTATTGCGAATAACCATTATTTATGTCCACTGCAGCCCGGGTAGGAGTTCAGCCAGCTAGGTGGTTTTACCAGCAATAAATCCTAGGAGAATTGGTTTATAAAACGAAGTCCTCTGCGGTAAACCCATTATTGAATTTCACATTGGAAGTAGTTTGAATTAACATAGGAGTGTCAGGATATTGGCCTTCTTCATCCGGCATATAAGCCCTGCGTAGGGTAGGCAGCATCAGCCCCTCTACCTCACTGTATTCCACTTCCATCAATAGCACCGGTTCCATGATCTCCCAGACAGGAAGCGAAAATAGGAAACGATCCACCAGCTTGGTTTCAGGGTTAACAAATAAAACAAAGGTGTCATTTTGTTCTTTTCCTGTCACTTCGCTGTCATAGGAGACTTTTAGTTTGTCGTAGGTGACCCCATTCACTTCTTCCTGGCCAAGGTATTCATGAATGGTACCAGGATCGTCCAGCCTGAAATTCATAACAAACCAAAAGAAATTGGCCTTTCTTAAGAAATGGCAAAGCCCGACGGCCTCTTGGTCCTCCTGTTTTTCACCGTTAAATGACACCTCAGCTTTTTCTTTGCCATCATAGCACTGAATGACCTCACCTTCCTGGTCAGGGAAAACATTAATTTGATGACTGGTGTATTTGGCCCAGCTATGTTCACTGTCAAAGAGATATCTTTCAGTGGAAAGATCCAGTTTGTCATCCGATGGTGAATGATAGGAATAGGTGAATTCAACATCATTCAACGACCATAGTTGATCCCATCCTCCTGCGGCTGCTTCAATGGCCGTAATTACGGAAGAGGGATCACTGGTGTCGTAGGTTATTTCCTTAACTTCCGGTTCTTCTGAGGCAGACTCCGCTGCCGGAGCTTCTGCGGGTCTCGTACACGACCACATCAATAATAAACCGATTAATATAGAGGCATTTTTGATCATGATAGTAGTTTTTTGGTTTAACTACAATTTACAAAGCCCGTCAACATAGACATGTCCATAGGCGACAAAAGTTTCTAATAAAATTTAAATGCATATGAATTATTATCTATGATAGCACAATTAATGGGAATCCCCCAATCCCCCCTTCACCGCGCGCCGAATTTGTACGGCAATTAATGGCTCATACTAATCTGCAGATTTCAATTTTATTCTAAGGCAAGTCCGCTGAGTGTCAAATTTTGGCAACCGCTAAAAGATATTCATGTAGTGTTCCGATTCAAGGGAACCAACACAGCGCCCCCTGCATATAAATTTCTCACAGTCTCATTTTCTGACACCTTGCGCCCTTATCTTGGGTCAAGTTGTGGTGAGGTTACGGGGGCGCCGAATTCAAGAGGGTTTTACTTGGAAGCGCTCCCTTCCCTCCCCTGCACCCCATCCAGCGGGGGATAACCTTACCTCTGCACCCCCTCCGAGGGGGACATGAGTATCTAGAATTGTACAGCGCTCCTTGCCCCATTGAAAGACCCGGGAACATAAAATCGTGAAGAGATTTCAGCGGATACCAGAATCCAATCTCCCCCTCCCCGAGGGGGATCAAGGGGGAGGCTTCTCCGAGGGGGATAAAGGGGAAGGATCTATAGGAAAGTGACCATCTTTAAATCCAAATACCACCATTACAATCCTCAGCTTAAGCTTCTGGCGCGAGCATTACGAAAGAATATGACCAAAGCGGAAGCTTGCCTATGGAAATATGTCCTAAGGGGAGGTCGGATGAGAGGATATACTTTCAACAGACAAAGGCCTGTTTCGAAATATATCGTAGATTTTATGTGTAAACCACTGAAACTGGTGATCGAGGTGGATGGAATTACCCATCAGTTTTTGCAAGTGCAACGTAAAGATCGACTCAAGGATCATAAATTAAAAATGCTAGGATTTACGGTCTTAAGGTTTACTGACGAAGAAGTATTGACGAATATAGAAGGGGTTTATGATCAGATCTGTAAATGGATTGACGACAACCCTCCCCCTGCACCCCCGCCAGCGGGGGACATGTGCTTCTAAAATAGTATAGCGCTCCTTGCCCCATTGAAAGACCCGGGAACATAAAATCGTGAAGAGATTTCAGCGGATACCAGAATCCAATCTCCCCCTCCCCGAGGGGGATAAAGGGGGAGGCTACTCCGAGGGGGACAAAGGGGGCCACCCCCGCCAGCGGGGGACATGTGCTTCTAAAATAGTACAGCGCTCCTTGCCCCATTGAAAGACCTGGGTACATAAAGCCTTGAAGAGCAACTAAGAATACCGAAACTCAATCTCCCCTCCCCGAGGGGGATAAAGGGGGAGGACTCTCCATGAGGATCAACGGGAGGCCTAACCTTTCATCTTGCTGGCCAACACCCCGATTTGCAACTCTACCCTTTTGATCTCTCTCAATACCTGATTCTTCTGCATTTCCATCCATTGCCATACCTTATTTCCCATCACCGCCATCATGCAGAACCAGGTTAGAAACCCCCAGGTCATCATCTCTCGTAATTCGGTCGCCTGAAAGAACTTCACAGCAAAATAGATCCCTACTCCGAAAAGAATAATCATCACCACCATACTGCCAATGGCCAGCCATTTCATGCGACCTTTATACAGGTCAAATACCATCTCATGGATCGGTTGTTCGTCTAATTGATCATAAAAAGCCGCCTCGTCTTCATTAAGAGCTTGTTTGATCAAATCATCAATTTCATGTTTTTTCATATTTCTCATAATATCGTTTTTTCAGTTGTTCTCGCGCATGATACAATCGCGATTTAACGGTACCTACTGGCACTCCTAAACTTTGACTGATTTCATGCATACTTTGATTCTCTAAGTAAAAAAGCGTTAGTACCACTTTTTGATTATCAGGTAGATCCTGCAATTCCAGTCTTAATCTGGTCATTTTGTCATCCTCTTCAATCGGAGTTTTGTCTTCGGGATTTTGACGCACATATTCCGCCATCCGTCGATGTTTCTGCCGTGATCGGATCCATGAAACACATTTGTTGCTGGCAATACGGTAGATCCACACTTTAAAAACTGCCGGATCTCTTAAATTGCTAATTCCCTTAATCGCTGCTATCCAGGTTTCTTGGGCCACATCTTTGGCTACCGCGCTTTCTCCAGTCATACGGTAAGCATGTCTAAGGATCTTCGGTTGCCAGCGTTTTACCAATAAAGCGAATGCCTTACCATCCCCTTCTTTACACCGGATCACCAACAGCTCATCCAGGGTCTGTGATTGATTCATGGTTGACCTAAGGTCGTAGGAAAAGCAGTAAGGTTCAATTTCATATCAAGAAATTTGCAGATTCTTCAACCGGAAGGGGCAAGATTCAACTTCCGTTCAGATATTATAATCCGTCGTTAATCGACCTTCCACATCCGATAGTAGAGATTTAACTCCTGAATCTCTTCTTTTTATGATCAATTTGATTGCTATCACTTATTCAAACAGTTGTAAGCACCCTATTTTTTTGCTAAATTTTGTAGATAACCAGGTTGCTAATCCATTTGAAAATCTATCTCACCACACTTGTCCTTGCTTTGTGCTGGATCTTGCTCTTGAGCTGTGGTGATCCCCTGCCACCGGAGGTCAAATCCGCTTATCATGATCTGCCGGAAACCGTCGATTTCAATTTCCATGTGAAACCCATCTTATCCGACCGTTGCTATAATTGTCACGGGCCCGATCAAAATGCCCGTCAAGCAGATCTTCGCCTTGATACTGAGGATGGAGCATTTAAGGCCTTAGCCTCCGGTGGGCATGCATTTGCGCCAGGCAATATCCGCAAAAGTCAGGTGCTGGCACGAATAACCAGTGACGATCCCCAGTTTATGATGCCGCCCCCGGAATCAAATCTCAGTCTCAATGATCGTGAAAAGGCTATGATAGCGAAGTGGGTGAAGCAAGGCGCCCAGTGGAAAGGTCATTGGGCTTTTCAGAGTCCGGACAAGCCTGAAATCCCCACCATAACAGCTGATGGGAACCTAATAAATAACCCTATTGATAATTTTATCCTTAAGAAATTGCAGTCCCAAGGACTGACTCCCTCAGGGCAGGCTTCAAAGGAAGCCTGGTTGCGACGGGTAACCATGGATCTCACAGGATTGCCGCCAACCCCTGATGAATGGAAAGCCTTCATGAACGACCATAGTGAACAGGCTCATGAAAGGGTAGTAGACCGGTTGTTAGACTCCCCACACTATGGTGAACGCATGGCTCTGGAATGGCTGGATCTGGCACGCTATGCCGACACTCATGGCTATCAGGACGACGGCTTGAGAAACACCTGGCCTTGGAGGGATTGGATTATTGAAGCTTTTAACAAAAATATACCCTATGATCGGTTTTTACTGTGGCAGTTAGCGGGTGATCTTTTACCTAACCCCACCAAAGAGCAATTGGTTGCCACTTGTTTTAATCGTAACCACCCACAAACTCAGGAGGGGGGTGTGGTGGATGAAGAGTACCGTGTTGAATATGTGGCAGATCGTACCAATACCCTGGGCAAAGCTTTTATGGGACTGACCACAGAATGCGCACGCTGCCACGATCATAAATACGATCCTCTTACACAAAAAGAATACTACGCCCTCTACGCGTTCTTCAACAACAATTTCGATACCGGCATCGTCCCTTATAACGGTGAAGCCTCACCTACTTTGCTTCTACCTTCAAAAGAAGCAGAACTAAAGTTGAGATCTCTTGATCATAAAATAGATAGCGTATCGGAATTGTTGGTGGCCGATCGCTATATGCAGAAGCTTAAAGCTTGGCTTCCACAACTACCGGCTAATTCAACCACCTCAATTCATACAAAAGTAGGCCTGGTAGGTGATTTTGACTTTGAGTCGGAAAAGAAAATTGATGATAGAGCCCTCCCCCTGCAGCAGGATCCTCCATCTAATAACAATAAAAAATATACGCCCAATTATGCCTATGTAAATCTGGCTAATGGCAAGTTGGGAGCTAAGGTTTGGGGCGATGTTGATTCAAGACCACTTCAAGTACCTGGAAAATATGGGAAAGGCTTGAAATTTAGAGGGGATGCCGGTATCAGGTTTCATAAAAGTTTAGACTTTGACCGCTACCACCCATTTTCTGTAACCATCTGGATGAAACTGGAAAAAGAGGGTGAGTCGGGCCCTGTTTTTAATAAGACGAATGGCGATTTCGAAGGATATCGGGGGTGGTTGTGCAAACTGAACGAAGACGGGACTTTGTCCTTTCAGTTCAATCATGTTTGGCCCAATAACTCCATTGATATCAAAACCACGGAGAAGATTCAAGCCGGAGAGTGGTACCATATAGGTATGACTTATGATGGAAGCAGTACCGCTGAAGGGCTAGGTATATATGTGAATGGGAAAACTCCGGGCCATGAAGTTTTGAGTGACAATCTTTATAAAAGTCTGCTGCACGGTGTTAATGGTTCCAATTGGTCCTATCTTCCTACCCTGATAGGTCGGGAAAACTTGAAGTCAAGCCGGGATTTGGTTTTAGATGAGTTCAAAGTATTCAATCGCGAACTTACCAAATCGGAGGTTCAAGCTATTTATGGGAATGAAGCGCTGCCATTAGATCAATTGGATCCGCCGGAGAAACTCCAATATTACCTGCTAACCAGAAGGGATCCCACTTACAACGGGCAATTACAGGTGCTTACCAATCTTCGACAGCAGCACAACCAACTGATTACTGATCAACCGGAGATCATGATCATGAAGGAAAATCCCAATCCGCGAGCTACCTTTGTTCTGGATCGTGGAGCTTATGATGCTCCTCAAGAACAGGTTGAGCCCGACATTCCCGCCATTTTTCCTTCCATGCCCGACTCCCTACCCAAAAATCGGCTGGGACTGGCCTATTGGTTAACTCAAAAAAACCATCCTCTTACCTCGAGAGTAATTGTGAATCGATTGTGGTCACAATGTTTCGGCAAGGGTCTAGTAGCAACTCAGGAAGATTTTGGTAATCAAGGCAATTTACCAACACACCCCGAACTCCTGGATTGGCTGGCGGTCGATCTAATGGAAAACGGTTGGGACCTTAAGAAATTCATGAAACAATTGGTGTTGTCGGCCACTTATGGCCGGTCTTCTACACCTGAGAACAACACCAAGCAATTGGATGCAGATAACCTGTTCTATGCCTAT
This sequence comes from Cyclobacteriaceae bacterium, assembly GCA_029861825.1. Classification (GTDB taxonomy): domain Bacteria; phylum Bacteroidota; class Bacteroidia; order Cytophagales; family Cyclobacteriaceae; genus JAJCYK01. The sequence continues at coordinate 3,767 of JAOTYN010000015.1, read as the reverse complement.
TACCCGGCTCATCGTCTACCTGCTGAACTGATCCGGGACCAGGCTTTGGCAGCTAGTGGCTTGTTGGTTCGCACCATTGGCGGACCAAGCGTTTATCCTTATCAACCCGAGGGCATTTGGAAGGCCCTGGCCACCCGCAACGCCACCGAATATGTGCAACAGCATGGCGATAGCCTATACCGGAGAAGCATGTATACCATTTGGAAACGAAGCTCCCCACCTCCGGCCATGACCAACTTCGATGCCCCGGATCGCTACTATTGTGTAGTTCGCCGTCAAAATACCAGTACTCCCTTGCAGTCTTTGGTTATGATGAATGATCCTCAGTTTATGGAAGCAGCGCGCATCATGGCAGAACGAATGATCAAGGAGGGGGGAGATCAGCTGCAGAGCCAGATCAGATTCGCCTTCCTAAGCCTTATTGGTAGAGAAGTGCGTGAACACGAACTGCTTAAATTATCGGAACTATATCAGCTGGAATTAAAGGAGTTTAGGCATCAGCCGGATAGGGTAAAAGCCTGGCTAAGCAGTGGCGAGTATCCGGGGGATGCCAGCTTAGACCAAGCACTGGTGGCAGCCCATACTACTATTACCGCTACCATTATGAATTTTGAAGAATTTACTATAATGCGTTAGCATGAGTTGGGACAAGCACATACACCAGGTAAATAATCAACTTAATCGACGTGCCTTCTTGACCAATGGCCTGTTTAGCCTGGGAGGACTGGCTCTCTCTTCTATGGCTCCTATGCCTGCTCTGGGTAACATTTTGAACCCCAAGCCTCTGGATCTGCCTCATTTTGCCCCTAAAGCGAAGCGCATCATATACCTCTTTCAAAGTGGAGCTCCCTCCCAAATGGAGCTGTTCGACTATAAACCAAAACTTAAGGAAATGTTCGGCCAGGAACTGCCAGCGTCAGTAAGAGGCGGTCAAAGGGTTACGGGCATGACGGCTAGTCAACGGTCCTTTCCCTTGGCCATGGGCGATTTCAACTTTTCCCAGCACGGAACCAGTGGTGCTTGGCTTAGTGATCTGCTGCCGTATCACCGCGAGATAGCAGATGAATTGTGTATCATCAAGTCCATGCACACTGAGGCTATCAATCACGATCCGGCTATCACCTTTATTCAGACTGGATCACAGCAGGCCGGCCGGCCCAGTATCGGAGCCTGGGTAAGTTATGGATTGGGCAGTGAAAATGAGAATTTACCCAGCTTCGTAGTACTGTTGTCCAGAGGTAGTGAAGGTGGGCAGCCACTTTATGCAAAACTTTGGGGTAGTGGCTTTTTACCATCAGAAAATCAGGGTGTTATGTTCAGATCTGGGCATGACCCCGTGTTGTATCTCAATAACCCTCCAGGTATGGATCGGTCCGGCAGACGTCGTATGTTGGATTATTTGGCGGCTCTAAACGAGTCCCAATACCAACACACACAAGATGAGAATATTCTTTCTAGGATAGCACAATACGAAATGGCCTATCGCATGCAAGTGGCGGTGCCGGAAACCCTGGATATATCCAATGAACCCTCTTATATTTTTGATATGTATGGCGAGGATTCCCGGACACCTGGTACCTTCGCCTATAATTGTTTGCTGGCCAGGAAGCTTGCAGAAAACGATGTTCGCTTCATCCAGCTTTATCACCAGGGCTGGGATATGCACGGCAATCTACCAAACCTTATTCGCAAACTGGCTAAAAGTACCGACCAGGCTTCCGCGGCTTTGATCAAGGATTTGAAACAGCGAGGTTTACTGGAGGATACTTTGGTGGTATGGGGCGGGGAATTTGGACGCGGCTGTTATTCACAGGGTAAACTAACACCTGAAAACTATGGGCGGGATCATCATCCTCGTTGTTTTACCATTTGGATGGCCGGAGCCGGAGTTAAAAAGGGCATTACCTATGGTGAAACTGACGAGTTTAGTTATAATATCACCAGCAACCCGGTTCATGTACATGATTTACAAGCTACTATTCTGCATTTGATGGGCATCGATCATTTGAAATTTACACACAAGTACCAAGGTCGAAGATTCCGATTGACCGATGTACATGGAGAAGTGATCCACGATATACTGACCTAATTATGAAACAACCCAGACGCTCCTTTGTTAAAAAGTCCGCCCTCATAGCCGGCGGCTCTATGTTGTTGCCAACTTTCAATATAGGTAAGCCCAAACCGCAATACCTGGATCAGATCATCGGTCATGGCAAATACAAATACCGGGTCAATAAGTCATGGGGCAATCTGGATCCTCAAAAAACCCCGGTGAACAACTGCCATGAAATGGTAATGGATAGTAGCGGGCGCTTAATCATGGTGGGAGATGAAGTGAAAAATAACATCTTGATCTACGATCGTAGCGGCAAGCTGCTGAAGACCTGGGGTACTGAATTTCCCGGAGGCCATGGCCTGACGCTTTGGGAAGCAGGAGGGGAGGAGTTTTTGTTTATATGCGATACCTCAGGTTTTGTGGTCAAGACTACTTTGGATGGTAAGGAACTGATGCGGGTGGAGCATCCTTCCCAATACGGAGCGTTGGACAAAGAGGAGAAATTCTTCCCCACAGAGACGACCATCGGACCCAATGGCGATATTTATATTGCAGATGGCTATGGATCCAACTACATATTTCAATTCACACAGCAAGGAGAATTTGTACGGAAATTTGGCGGCCGCGGCGACGCCGAAGATCAGTTTCAAACTGCTCACGGCATATGTGTGGACAACCGGTCCGGTACACCGACCTTAATGATCACCTCACGAGCGCATAATGCCTTCAAACGATTTACTTTAGAGGGTAAGTATATAGAGACCATTTTTTTGCCAGGTGCTTTTGTTTGCCGACCGGTTATTTTCGACCAGAATTTATACGCTGGCGTTTGCTGGTCGCGTTTGCGGTATTTAAACCAAACCCCTAATTCGGGCTTTGTTACCATACTGGACGATAACAACAAGGTGATATCCAACCCGGGAGGTACTAAGCCGGTCTATAAAAAAGGGGAGCTTCAGTTGATGTTGCAGGATATTCCCCTGTTCCATCACTGCCATGATGTTTGTATAGACAACGAGGAGAACATATATGTGTGCCAATGGAATGCCAATCAGACTTATCCCATTAAATTAGAACGTGTATGATCTTGTTAGAATTTGACCTGGTTGGCTTTTTAGGAAGATTTCACCCAATTGTAGTACACCTGCCCATAGGCTTTTTGCTGTTGGGGATTTTGTTGGAATACCTGTCCCGAAAAAGAGGACTGGAATTGGGAAAAGTCAAATCCTGGATTTATCTGGCAGGGGCCCTGGCCGCGGTATTGGCCGCGGGCCTAGGGTGGATGCTGGCTTCTGATGGTGGATATGGAGAAAATACCTTATTCTGGCACCGCTGGTTAGGAATTAGCGTGGCGGTGGTGGCGGGGTTTCTGTGGTTGGTAAGCACCGGTAGATTTGGGTTAAGTAGTACCATTTATAAACTATCCCTGTTAGTGCTGATCGGATTGTTGGCGGTAACTGGGCATTTGGGCGGGAATCTCACGCACGGCGCCAATTATCTATTGGAATATGCCCCGGAACCTATGGCTAAGTTATTGGGTAGCGCTCCTCCAACGGCCATTGAACTTTCGGCAGATCCCGATTCGGTGGTGGTCTTCACCCATCTTATACAACCCATGCTGGAAAATCGTTGTGTGCAATGTCACAATTCTGAAAAGAAGAAAGGGGATCTAGACCTGTCAACCCCTGAGGCTATTTTAGCCGGCGGT
>JAOTYN010000305.1 GCA_029861825.1 Cyclobacteriaceae bacterium | reverse complement strand
TTTACGCTGTAGGGATTTAAAGTTGGCGGTTAAATTAATTTCAAGTACGGAGTCCGAATCAAATAAGTGAGAAGTCTTATCCTGGGTATAGGCCAAACCCGGCAATAACCCGAATATGACCGTTATAAACAGCATCCTCAACACTATTAACATCCTGCAGTTCATCATGATCACCTTATTTCCCAGGGATTCCCCTATAACACCTAATAAATGGATTGTTCAACAATCTTACACTGATGTAGGGCACTGCAAACGATGATTTTATGGCATTTTCGGAAAGGTCAGCGTGCTTTTATAGTTGTTAACTATTTGTTATACAACATTATATAAATTTATAATAAACTATTTATTGAATAAAAGTCTTTCCGTTTTGCCCCAGGGGAGCTCCCCCCAAACGCCCGCCCCGGACTTGTTCCGGGGTATACGGTAAACGGTAAACGGTGAACGGACCACGGTGAACGGTGCATGGTTGACATCTTTTTGATTGATTAAATTGCAGTTTGAAATCAAATCCAGGGGTGCCCCCCACCCACCCATTATCAAATTAACAAATGATAGTATCAGCAGTTGAGATTGCCCGAAATAAATTAATGTAAGTACCGGAAAAAGATCACGCTTGCCTTCGAGACGTCCGTCACCCAAGTGGTTATGGTGAATCGGTGACCAGGTACCGGCAGGCAGGGTTGACGTTTAACGGTACAGCTGTGGTAATAGTCCCGAGAATATATCCTTGATTCCTAATTTCTAGGAAAGTACCTATCTTGTAATAAGTATGGTAATTATCTGGCTGATATGAGGAGTCTAAGGACTAAACAGATTTTACTGGCAGTGGCAACATTGATCACAGCTGCTCTGCTGGTTTTACTGTTCCTCCCCTCTTTTCAAAAACCAGTGGATTTTAATGCCCAGGTAAGGCCCATCCTTACCCAGAAATGCATGAAATGCCATGGGGGTGTGCATCAGCAGGGCGGCTTGAGCTTTTTATTTCCGGAACAGGCCCTGGACACTCTTGATTCCGGTTTACGGGCTATTGTGCCTCATTCACCGGGTCAAAGCGCTATGATTCAGCGCATTCAAGAAAAGGACCCTCAAATAAGAATGCCCCTGGAAGCTCCGGCCCTGTCAACGCAGGAGATCAAGATCCTAAAAAAATGGGTCAAACAAGGGGCGCCCTGGGAGGATCATTGGGCGTATCAGCGACCTGATCCTAATATTGAGCCGCCTAACCAGAATACAGCTTATACCGCCGCTCCTTATATTAATAAAATTGACCACTTTGTGATCGATGGTTTGCATCAGGAGAATCTGCAGTTGGCTCCAGAGGCTGATAAAAGCACTTTGCTGCGCAGAGTAAGCCTGGATTTGATTGGCATGCCCCCTGCGGAATCCCTGGCACAAGGATATCTGAACAATTCCTCACCCCAGGCCTATGAACAGCTGGTGGATGCCTTGTTGGCCTCTCCTCATTTTGGCGAACGTTGGGCTTCCTTGTGGCTGGACCTGGCCCGCTATGCAGATTCACAGGGTTATCAAAAAGACAATCTTAGACCAACTATGTGGATGTATCGCGATTGGGTAATTGATGCCTTAAACCGGGATATGCCATTCGATCAATTCACCATCGAGCAGTTAGCCGGCGACCTGTTACCCAGACCCAGCGAAGATCAGTTATTGGCCACGGCTTTTCATCGCAACACCATGAATAATGATGAGGGCGGTACTGATGATGAAGAATTCCGGGTAGTAGCGGTCCTGGACCGGGTCAATACCACCTTTGAGGTTTGGCAAGGTACTACCCTCTCCTGCGTGCAGTGCCATACCCATCCATACGACCCCATACGCCATGAAGAATACTATGGGGTGTATGCGTTTTTCAATAATACGGTAGACCGTGATCTTACTAGCGACGAACCCAATCTGCCCCTGCTTTCACGGCCCCAAAGGGAGCGTAAAGAGCAACTACAAGCCAAAATGGAACAGTCTCGCAATCAGCATGATACGCTATCTCAGGCCTATATCGAAACTGTAAAATCCCTGGTGTCCATAACGCCTTTGATGGTGCCCGTCATGCAAGAGTTGCCGGCGGATTCCAGTCGTCAAAGCTTTGTGTTTGAACGCGGTAATTGGCTGGTACCGGGTGCTGAAATACAACCGCAAATACCGCATGCACTTAACCCAGACCCAGCAGGATCCCAAAGAGACCTGTCGGCAAACCGAGATCGTCTGGCTTTGGCCCGATGGCTGGTCAGTCCGGACAACCCTCTGACCGCTCGGGTAATGGTAAATCGGTTTTGGGAGCAGCTGTTTGGCCTGGGATTGGTAGAAACCCTGGAAGATTTCGGCACTCAGGGAGCTGTACCCTCCCACCCTGATCTCCTGGACTGGCTGGCGGTGCAATTCTCTACCCACTATCAATGGAGTGTTAAGCGCTTGTTGAAAGAAATGGTACTTTCCGCTACTTATAGACAATCTTCTGTGGTGTCCCCTGATTTATTGCAAAAAGACCCCTACAATAAGTTGCTGGCTCGCGGTCCCCGGGTGCGGCTAACCGCGGAACAGATCAGAGACCAGGCCTTGATGGTTAGCGGCTTAATGAACCATCAGGTGCATGGCCCCAGCGTGATGCCTTATCAACCGGAAGGCGTATGGAATGTGATTCGCCATGTTGGTGAATGGCAAACCGCAGCCGATCCTAAAGAGCGCCATCGTCGGGCATTGTATACCTTTTGGCGCAGGGTAAGTCCCTACCCTTCCCTGGTCACTTTCGACAGTCCCAGCCGGGAATTCTGCATTTCAAGGCGTATTCGCACCAATACTCCTTTGCAGGCCCTGGTCACCTTGAATGACCCCGTTTACGTGGAGGCCGCGCAGGCATTGGCTGGTCGTATGTACCGGGCCCATGAGAAGCTGGAAGATCGCATTATCTTTGCTTACCGCAGGGCACTTTTCCGGGACCCCACTTCCCATGAAATGGAAACTCTGAAGACCTTGTTTAATGATGCCCTTAAAACACTCCCGGAGGATCCTGTGCAACTCATTAGTAATCAGGAAAATGGAGATTCACAAATGTTCGCCTTGATACAGGTGGCCACGGTTATTTTAAATTTGGACGAAATGATCACCAAAGGATGAGTAAGCTGCTGCAGGAATTTTTTAACCGCGAAAGCGCCTACCTTACCCGTCGGCACTTCTTAAAGCAAGGTTCTTTAGGTCTGGGGGCCACTGCTTTGGCGTTTTTATCAGGGTCCGCCATATCCTCCCCTCTTACCGGCCTGGACCAATTGATCTCCAGGTCTCAACTTGTCCCCAGGGCCAAAAGGATCATTTTCCTGCATATGGCCGGTGCGCCCTCTCAGCTGGAATTATTTGATTACAAGCCCTTATTGCATCAATTAGACGGCAAGCCTTGCCCCGATTCCTTATTGGAGGGCAAGAGATTCGCCTTTATCAGGGGGGTGCCGGAAATGCTGGGGCCGCAGTTTAAATTTGCACAATATGGTGATTCCGGAACCTGGGTATCCGAACTATTGCCGCATTTTACAGAGGTAGTAGATGATGTGCTGTTTATGAAGGCCCTGTATACGGAAGAATTCAACCATGCCCCAGCGCAATTGTTCATGCATACCGGCAGCCCGCGCCTGGGTCGCCCCTCTTTCGGTTCCTGGGTTACTTATGGCCTGGGATCCGAAAACGAGAATTTACCAGGATTTGTGGTATTGGTGTCCGGTAATTCCGCTCCCAGCGGGGGAAAAAGCCTATGGGGCAGTGGTTTTCTGCCTTCCGTGCATCAAGGGGTGGAATTTCGATCAAAGGGGGATGCGGTGCTATATGTATCCAATCCCCGGAACACCAGTCGTCAAATGAGGCGTAAAGTGATCGATGCCATTAACGACCTGAATCAACAAGCACATCAGGAAATCGGAGACCCCGAAATCCTCACCCGCATGGCTCAGTACGAAATGGCCTTTAAAATGCAGATGTCAGTACCGGAAGCCACTAATTTAGACGAAGAGCCTGCATACATCCATAAATGGTACGGAACTTCTCCAGGAGAGATCTCGTTTGCCAATAATTGTTTGTTGGCCCGTCGCCTAGCGGAGCGCGGGGTGCGCTTTATTCAACTTTATCATAGGGGCTGGGATTCACATGGCAGTAATGATTTTGAGAACCTTCATGGGGGATTTCTCAAGCGTTGTGCAGAGGTGGATCGTCCCATGACCGCCTTGATCAAGGACCTTAAACAAAGAGGCATGCTGGAAGATACTTTGGTAATTTGGGGTGGAGAGTTTGGCCGGACTCCTATGCAAGAAAACCGGGAAGGTATTAAGAATCCTTTTAAGGGGCGCGATCACCACGGCAATGCCTTTACCATGTGGATGACAGGAGCTGGAACAAAAACCGGCATCACCTACGGAGAAACTGACGAGATTGGATACGAAGGCATAAGCGGACGTATTCACGTACATGATTTACAAGCCACCCTGCTCCATCAACTGGGCTTAGATCATGAAAAGTTAACTTACAATTTTCAAGGAAGAGATTTTCGACTGACCGATGTGCATGGAAAGGTAATTAAGGAGATTTTAGCTTAGGATATCTCGCTGAAAGAACGTCCTATACCTGTAGTCTTTAAAAGGACCGATTAACACTAGGGGTTGTTACGGGTGCACATTTATAACTAATTGATTACTAATCAATTAAAATTAGTCAATTAATTAAATAATTTACCTAAAAACAGATTGAATTTGATGTAGATCCAGGAACTCCGGAACTATATCCGGGGCAGGCAGTCCGGGGATAAACAAACTAAGGTTGGACCTTGAAGCCTCCCGTTTACCTGCGCACTGGTCTAGGCAAAGCCAAGCCCCTCCGCTGATGCTACGACAGCACGCGGACGGCGCCTGCTTGCCGGCAGGACGGTTCGCAGACAGGCGTCAACCGTCCACTGTGATCGGTTTAAATCGCCTTGCATTCATTACTTTCACAACTCAATTGCGGCTCCTGGACAAAGGCACAATCCGAGGCGGCATTGGTTAGGATATTTACTTCATCCTGGACTTGATTGTATTCATTTACCAATTGTTGTAACAGATTTTCATCCACGTTGCTTGGGGCGTACACCAGGTAACTCCAGGGACCTCCACAGGGTTTGCTGCCAAAGGCTATGCTGGCGCAGTCCCCTACTCCATTACAAGATTTATCGGCTATCAGACTGTCTATACTGGCTTGCAGTTCTACCAGTCTTTTTTGCTTGTCTGCCAGCTCATCGGTGTTATTGCTATCACATGCTATTTGGGTCAAACTCAGAAAAAACACCATCACAAGATACTTCATCACATTTTACATTTGCTTCCACTTAATAAGACACCAAAATTAGGGAAATGGTTGTCCATTAGACTCTTTGTGTAACAACCTTCCCAAAGTGCACCGTCAACCGTCTACCGTGATTTGCTACCATTCAAATTTTCAAGGTTTCCTATAAATCCGTATGTTTATTAGATATGGATCATTTTAATATCAAAGGGAAG
>JAOTYN010000304.1 GCA_029861825.1 Cyclobacteriaceae bacterium | reverse complement strand
GAAGTCCTTTGATGCGATCAGGCCCCCTACAAAAAGCACCTGGGCCAGTTGGGCGTTGCTGTACTGACGGGCGCTGTGCCGAGCGGTGACATGCCCAATCTCATGTCCCAATACTCCGGCAAATTCCGCCTCATTGTTGAAATGGGCCATAATTCCCCGGGTAAAATAGACATATCCTCCCGGTACCGCGAATGCGTTTACTACTGGGGAGTCCACAATTTTGAATTCATATGGCAAGTTAGGTCGATGACTGATGGCTGCCATCTTTTTGCCTTTTTCTTCTATAAACTTTTGAAGGGCTTCGTCTTGGTAGATGCCAAACTGGGCTAAAATAGCAGGATCGGATTGCTGACCTAAAGCGATCTCTTGCTGTTCCGACATCAGCATCAGTTCCTTCTGACCGGTAACTGGATTAACTGCACAACCGGTATGCAAGATACCTGTTATACAAACTAAGGTGAAAATTCGATAAAGCTTGGTCATATCTAAAGGGCTTTTGCCAAATATAACCAGTTCAACCCTAAATATTAACTGACAAATGTCAAGTTTAGATCAGTAGGGGCAAACATTCGATAAAACGGATAATTAGATAGTTCTTTAGGAGGGTTAGGGTTACCGAGGCTTGGCTAGTGTACGCCAGCTGAATCCTATATCGAAGAAATAGTCTTCCAGATCCTGGTTATTGCCGTATCCCACGCTAAAATCCAGTTTCAGGTTGGGATTTACCAGGTAGCCTAGCCCAGTATCGAAACGCGTATTGATATCGCTGTTGTTCATCACTCCATAATTCTCAACGAAAACGGAGACCTTAGCTGACACGTCATATCCAAAATTTAGCACATAGGTTCCCAGGGGATTGGAACCATTGCCTATCCAGGTTACTCCTAAATTGGTGGCCAGCCCGAATTTGGGACCTAAACCTTGAGTTACGGAAAGAATGGTGGTGTTCCCCAAATTTTCCTGGTTAAAGTCATCGCTTAATACATTCAATCTCAAACGGGATTGGATCCCAATGTTGGGACCTGAACCCTGACCGTCTCGAAGATTGAAACGCACACCGATTTGAGCAGCACTGATACCGCCGTATTTGTCCACCTCGCTAGAAAATTTCTCTTCCAGGCTGCTATAGCCCACCACTCCGCTAATCTCAATGCGCTCGGCAATCCCAAAACGAATTACTACGCTTGGGTTAATGCTGTTAATTTCACTACCGGATTCTTCAAATTCCAGCCACCCGAAGGTAATACCAGACTGGACCTGCAGCACATTTTTACCCACCGTAAAGGCCCCTATCGCCTGCCCGGGACGGCCACTGCGTATAGTTTCACCATACTGTCCGTACAATCCCCATGAACTTAACAACAATACAAGTAGTACGTTAAATCGCATTTGTCCTGATGTTGGATTTACGGCAAAGCTAAGTATCGGGTAAAAACTATAAAATCAAAAAACCGGGAAAACCAGGGGCAGGTACTAAAAATCGTAAATTTCAGGGCTGGGGAAAAAAGCCCCCCAGGCATACCAAAAGCCCATAAAACTTCTGGTGGGAATCAATGGTTCTTGCAAAGTTCCAGCTACCGGATTTCCATAAATATCCCATTTGTTGCCTTGATCGTCCCCTAATATGACTTTGCCCTCGTCTAGAACCTGGAAATTCGGGCTGCTGCCGTCTGCCAACTTGCGGAAAAAACTGACAATATAATTGCGATCCACATTGCCCACCACTACCAATTCTTCATCTTGAAAAGTGTCAAATATCAAAGTGTTGTCAGATCCGAAAGAATCGAAACGAAAAACCTTCACCTGGTCATTAACTATTAGTCCGTGTACCCGCTCTTTGCGAGGTAAGCGTTGATCGTCTACTGTTAAGGGAAAAAAAAGTTCGTCGTGATTACTCCTAAAATCATCATAGGGGTATTGGCCATAAGGACGGTCCCAACCGGTGTCACGGCTAGCGACCTTGGTATTAGGGAACATTTCTTTCCAGGTACTCCAGCGGGTTTCCACCAATTGAAATATGGGGATCTGGGTGCCGATCTTGGGTCCGTTGACCGCCTGAGAAGTGATTTGTGACCAATTGCTGCCGGTGTTGCGGTCAAACGTGATCAGATTGTTATTGTATAAAAGGCCAGAGACCCCAAACTCCGTTTCAAATCCGTCAATATTTTGCGGCCATCCGATACCAGTGCCGGTAAGTGGACAGTAGGTTATCGTCATAAAAAAACCATTAACCTGATGATTGATCACTTCATGCCAGTCCAATATATGATGAGGGTAAGCAATAGCTGTTTGTCCGTCATAATATCCAATAACTAATTCCGGATCGAACATATAACCGGCCTCGCTGATTTCAACCAGCGATGGATTGCTTAAAGCGGGGATAGCATCACGTCCGGTGGCTTCAAACACATGTGTAATGGGCACCAGCCAGGGATCGCCGGAGCTGGGTGGAGGCGGATTGCCGGGGGGATTGGTATCAAGAGCGGACTCACATCCCCATAACACCATTAGCATAAGTAAAATGGACCTTACCTTCATTTCTCTGATCAACTTCTTGCCCTAACAAAACCTCAATTCCCTGGCATAAGTTTGTCGTAATTATGACAATGCTTACGGAATTTACCCTATTTCGGGGGATTATTAAAGTGAAAACTGCAGAGACAGCCCGCCATAGTAGTGACGAGGTAAGCCCGGATAGAAGTATCGGGGTGGTCTTCCTCCAAAAGAAGAAGCATTTACCAACAACATAGAAGCATATGTTTCGTCCCATATATTATTAAGGCCTCCGTAAAAATTAAGCTTCCACCTTTTACCCATTTCTTTTTTATAACCCACTTTGAGGTTCAATAAAGCATAAGCATCGGAATGAACACTGTTGTCATCGGTTATGGGCATGGAGCTCACTGACTGAAAATTAATATTTCCATAAAGTCCCGACTTATGGTTCATGTCAGCCCCTAAATTAAATTTGTGCCTGGGAGTACCGGTAAGTTCGTTGTCGGAAAAGTCGTTTCCTTCATCCACAAATTCCTTAAAGAAATAATCGGCAAAAGCATAAGTAGTCCAAATGTGAAATTCGAACGCAGCTAACTCCAGGAAGGTGTAGTTTAAGGATACATCAACGCCCCGGTGCCTGGTCTTTCCGGCGTTTACTCCTACAAATTGGTCGTCGCCGATCCGGCGGGCCACTAGTAGATTTTCAATAAACATGGAATAGAGTGATACATCGTACCAAATTTTGGATCTGGAAACGTGTCCTCTGGAACCCACTTCAATATTCCACCCGGTCTCCGGCTGTATTTCAGGATTTATGGCGCCATCAGGGGTTAGCGTTTCGCTCAAGGTGGGCGGTGAAAACCCATGGCTGATCTGGGCATAGAGGGCGCGATTGCTGGGAAATTGGTGGTTCACCGCGATACGGGGTGACCATTGGGCTTCAAATTGATAGTCTCCAGAAAGATCCATACCGCCTGCCATTAGCAAATCCTGGTAGTCGTAGTTGGTCTTGTTGAGATTAATGCCGGCGGTGAGCACAGTACCGGTGGGCAGATCCCAGGTTAGTTCGGTAAAGAGATTGAAATAGCGGCGGTCTTCATCATTGTCACTGAGCACCGCTCCTGGTTCGCGATCTACATTCTCCAGGGTTCTCCATTGATACCGCTCGGTAAAATACTCTCCCCCTACTATCCACTCCAGTGTGCCTTTGTTAATGATGGGCTCATGGTTCAAACGGAATCGGGTTCCTAAGGCTTTGCTTTCTTCTTCCAGGATGTTAAAAGGTCTCAACTCGTAAGTATCCCGCAGATTGCCGAAAAGGCTGATGCTGAGATCCCATTGCGGGTTGATCACCTGCTGAAAGTTTAAACCGATCAACCCTTTGTCATAGTCTTCAAATCCCATAGACTGCCTCCAGGTAAAAGCCGCCTGACTAGGATCTTCCGCAAAGGCTGCGCTGTCCAAAGATGAAGGAATAAAGGCCGTTAAATCAATCCAGGCACCCCAGAAGGTCAGCACGTTGTCTTTACCGGGATACACCTGGGTTAAAAGACTCAGGCTTTGTCTATCATAGTCGTTATTATCCCGGTAGCCGTCTTGATGAGTGTTGTTATAATTAAGTTTGATATTAAACTTGTCCTCGCTTATTTCCAGCTTAGTTACATTTCTTAGCAGACCGAAAGAACCGACACTGAGCTCCGAAGAAATACTTTTTTTCTGATAGGGCGCTTTTCCCACTTTCATATTTATGGTGCCTCCTAGACCGGCTCCATAAATAGAGGATGAGGGTCCTTTTAGGATTTCAATGCGGTCCAGCAAGGACATGTCCACATCCTCCAGGGTGGTTTCCCCATCTCCGGTAGTTAGTGGTATATCATTAAGATAGGCCCTGATCTTAGTGGTGCTGAACAGTGATCGAGAACCGATACCCCGTATGGTAATACGATTGGTATTCAGGGTACCGCTGTGCATGTACAGACCTGGGATTCGATTGAGGGGTTCGGCGATATTGGTTTGATTGTCTCTTGCTAATCCCTGATGAGCTATCACGGAGATGGAAGTGGGATATTTGATCAACCGGTGGCTAACCCCGGTACCTTGCACCACCAATTGAGGCAATTCGAAATCAGCAGCAGAGAGCAGAATTCGTAGATTTTCTTGTTCCCCCATCACGGGCAATACCTGTTCTTGGTAACCTAAATACCTGATGTATACGGTGTCGGTACCAGGTGGTACTTGCCATTCAAAATACCCGTGACTATTGGTAGCTGTACCGGAATCACCGGAAGAATTGGATATGGTGGCACCACTTAGAGCTTCTAGATTGGTAGCGTCATATACCCTTCCGGAAATAGTAGTTTGCCCAAAATTGCTTTGGTAGCAAAACCACAGTATCAATAGTATCCAGAGTTTATTCGGTTTCACGTATCCATCAAATGCTTAGCTGGAAGCTCGCACATCCGCTACCTCCTGGGCAGTAACTGCCTCGGCATCATTTCCAAAGCTGCTGCGCACATAAGTAATGACTGCAGCTATGTCATCGTCAGTTAGAAAATCATGAGGCAACATAGCGCTGTTATAGGTCTCACCATTTACCTCTATCTCCCCGGACAACCCGTTCAACACCACTGCAATCAATTGCTCTTTGTCTCCCAGTACCCACTCTGTTTTTACTAATGGTGGGAATGCGTTGGGAACCCCTTGGCCATCGGCCTGATGACAAACGATGCAATACTGATCATATACTTTCTTTCCGGCCTCCAATACCAGATCCTCTGGGCTATCCGTTTTCTCCTGCGGTTTTTCAACAGGGGCATTATTGACCTGAGGTTCCGAGTTTGGTTTTGGTTTTTGCTCTCCTCCACAGGCAAAGAGCAGCCCGCTAAGTATTGCGATGACCAGGATGAACTGCTTCATGATTATATGCTAGGTGATTTTAACTTGCTGAATCATTGGAGGGTGTCTCACGGTAGGTGATACGCCAAATTTTACCTTTTACAGAATCGGTGATATATAAGGATCCATCCGGCCCTTCAGCCAATCC
>JAOTYN010000303.1 GCA_029861825.1 Cyclobacteriaceae bacterium | reverse complement strand
CCTCATCAATAACCACTCTTGCTTTTTTATTCCAACTACTCCCAAAATGCCAGGTGAGTATCCCGGTCCCCAAGAAGGAAATGACATAAGCATAATCTACATACTGCGATGGTAACAGATTTACTGCAAGAAACAATGAGGCGATTAAAACGAGAACAATGAGAATTCCTCTACCTTCCCAAACGATCATAACAATTTGAATTCTAGTTTAACATATTTAAAAAATGCCGTACACCAACGACTGTTAAAAAACAACCGGCTGCTTGCCGATTAGAACTATGGTTAATGATGAATTCTTTGATGGTAACCCTTTCTTCCCCCTGCCCCCCTCAAGAGGGGATAGGTAATGGTTGAATCCCATGCTTGCTGGTTACACTACGGGGTCGGTATCGGTTCCGGGATAATGAACGTGGGATCAACATGGTGTTTACGCCCTCATTTTACTATATTACTGTAAAAGTAATCCATGATCTCATGCCCAATCTCGACAGCCAGTTAGACCTGGACAAGTGCCCTCACTGCAGTGTAGACAAACCCAACCTCAAAGCTCTGGGCACTCAGTTCGACACTTATAACTTCAACAACTCCATCCATCGCCGTTGGAAAAATTACGGCTGCGCCCGCTGCGGAGGGGTGGTATTGGCCGGCACCGATCCTACCGACCGGGACTTTACTATCACCGAAATGTATCCCGCAAGCAAGTCTCTGGATGAAGCCATACCCAAAACCGCCCGGGAATATCTGACCCAGGCCTATAACAGTATACGTGCACCCGCGGGAGCCATCATGCTGGCAGCCTCCTCCGTTGATGCCATGTTGAAGACTCAAAAGTATACAGGGGATGGTTTGGTTAGCCGTGTGGAAAAGGCCGCAGAAAATGGCATTGTTCCTCAAGACTTGGTGACCTGGGCCCATCAGGTACGTCTGGAATCAAACGATGACCCCGGAGATGCCGGATTTAAAATGCCCACTCAAAAGGAAGCCCGACAAGTGATCGATTTTGCCCTGGTATTGGCGGAATTTATGTTCGTGCTGCCTAAAAAGATGAAGCAGGGACTGAAAGCTTCAAAGTGATGGACAGAGTTGCTATCCAATAATTATATTTTTACCTGATCCCAATTTCTGAGACTCCTGCGCCATATCTTGCTTTAAAAAATCAGATTCAGATCTGACTAGCACTGATGGATCTCGGGTAGGTCTTTCAAAATGGGGAGGGATCGGGGGGATCCCCCTCGCTTACTAGAAATATATCTTTAATAAAAACGGGTACTCAATCCGTTGCTAGCATTTCTCTTTTATGTACTCCGCCCTGAGATCTTTCAAGTCTCTCCAAACCCTCCGTGCACCTCCGTGATACCTTCACCCCCCACCTGCAATTTGGAAGCAAGGTTTTTTACCTGATCCCAATTTCTGAGACTCCTGCTCCGTATCTTGCTTTAAAAAATCAGATTCAGATCTGACTAGCACTGATGGATCTCGTGCAGGTCTTTCAAAATGGGGAGGGATCGGGGGGATCCCCCTCACTTACTAGAAATATATCTACTAAATAGAACCCGGTCCAGCACAAAACAGGCTCTTCGAACATTTTCAACTTGTCCATCTCCTGTGAGGCTATTTGATAGCCCTTTAGTAGTTTTGTGTTCAAACAGTACTGTCATGAAAAAAATATTCATACTCATTCTATTGAGCGCTGCCCTGAGTGCTCAGGCTCAAGAATACAGCTTTGGGGAAAAAATTAGCCAGGATGACGCTGTAAAAGCCGAACAATTGATCACCGATTTGGGTGATCAATTGTCCATGTCCATCAAAGTCGAAGGCACAGTAGAGGAAGTCTGCCAGGCCAAAGGCTGCTGGATGACCATGGCCCTAGGCAAGGACAAAAGTATGCGTATCACTTTCAAAGACTATGGATTCTTTGTGCCTATTAATTCGTCTGGCAAAACTGCCGTAATACAGGGGGAATTGAAAAAGGAGATCACCACTGTAGCTACCTTGAAGCATTATGCTCAGGACGCCGGCAAGAGCACGGAAGAAATTGAGGCTATAACCGAGCCCAAGAGCGAATTGGTATTTGTGGCAGATGGGGTGCTGTTCTTGGATTAGGGTTTCTCGTATGCTGCAACCCACACATGGCCTCCATCAAATGTTTTTAAGAAAGCCTGCTTAAAATATTTGTGCCCAATTCTAAAATTTCCTAAATTAAATCATGGATTTCGGTGGAATCTTCCACAAGAAATTCAAACCCTGGTTCGAGTTCACACAGGAATCTACGGAAACTTGCGTTCTCGCAACCCAAAGGCGAGTTAGGCTCGCCTTTTTTTGTAAAAGCCTACTTGTTCAACCTCAATTCATCTCCCATCTGGGCTTGCAGCTTCAGTAAATCCTGAAACAGGCTATCAACCTTAGATTTATACTCAGGTACTTCCGCCAGATTGTTCATCTCCTGGGGATCATTTTTTAAATCAAATAGCTGCACTTTACCCACTGGCGGGTAGATCATCAATTTGTAGCCATCCTTGGAAATCATACGCTGATAGTCCACATAGGCTCCATACATGCCCTCCGGCCATAATTGATGGGCAGTGGCCCCGGTTGCCAAATCCCAAAAACTACGGAAATCTACGAATGATGGAATCTCCGTGCCGGCAATCTGTAAACTGGTGGCCATAATGTCTTGCAAATAAACCGCTGCGTCCACCTTTTTTCCCGCCGGAATACCCGGACCAGTCATAACCAAGGGTACTCGGATGCTGTGGTCATACAAGTTCTGTTTGCCCAACAATCCATGTCGGCCTACGCTTAAGCCATGATCTCCGGTGAAAAAGATGTAAGTATCCTCAGCTAAACCATGAGCCTCCAACGCCTCCAGGATCAAGCCGATTTGATGATCAAGATGAGAAATGATGGCATAGTATTCTCGTATGTGCGTTTTAATGGCCAGGGGGGTGCGTGGATAAGGGGCCAGAGCCTCATCCCTCAAAAGAGGCGTATTCCCAATACTGTCTTTATAAGGGTATTCGGGCAACCAGTTCTCAGGCAGGGGAACTGAATCCAGGGGGTAGAGGTCTAGAAAAGATCTTGGGGCCTGCCGTGGATCATGAGGGGCATTGAATGCCAGGTACATGAAAAAAGGCTGGTCTTCTGTACTGGCCATTTCGATAAAGTCTAAAGCGTCGTCCTTGAGGACCTCGCTCCAATGCTTACCTCCCTGCCAGAACCCTCCATGCTGAGGATCCCAGGCCTGCCAACTGGTGTCTTGTTCATGTAATGGACGGTTATAACCCAACGGCATCATTGGCATAACATCCTCACCTCTTTGGAATGCTGAACTCAATTTTCGCCAAGTGGTATCGTTACCCACCCAATAATCAGGGGGCATTCCTGGCCTTATATGCCGCACAACATCAAACACCTGTTCCGCGGGAATCTGTACATGCCATTTACCACTCATGTAGGTGTCATAGCCGGCATCACCAAGTAGTTTGCCCCAGGTTTGATTAGCGGCTTGGGCTTCTTCTGCCATCCAGCGGGTTTCCATATCTTTTGCTTTCCACAGGGAGGTACCGGAAATGATCATGGATCGGGAGGCCACACAAATGGCTCCGTGCCAACCTCCCATGTTGTAAGCATGAGTAAAGGACACTCCCCCGTTGACCAGCTTATCAAGGTTAGGAGTTTGGATGATATCATTGCCTAAAGCATGGATTGCAGTGTAGGTGAAATCATCAGCGAATAAGAATATGATATTAGGCGGCTGTTCTTTATTACTTTCTGGTGAGGAAACACAGGATGTCCACAAAATCAGGATAAATACTAAAAATCTGGAGGTCATTGCAGGCGTTGTTAAATTGATCGGATGATAAATTTAGAGGATTACATCTGTCAAACAAATTAAACCTCCCCAACTCTGATAACTCTACATTTGTAAAAGAATCGAGGGTAAATTTCTATTAATTGAATTTTTAACAATTTTTAACATTTCTTCCCTTCTCTTATTTATCCCTTTATTGAAAGTTTGAGGACATACCACTGATTGTCGGATTTCAGCGCAGGAAATGTGGTTGATGCTTAGAAACTGCTTTCTTATCTTTGGCTCTTCAGAGAAAGAGAGATGAGTTGGTTTAAATCACTGGGTTATACGGAATTAATTCTGATCGGCGCTTTCGTAATACTTTACGGAGCCTACCTGGTACGAATGTATATTGTTTCCCAAAGACTTGGTACCGGGTTTGGAAAGGTTGTCATTAAACTGGTGATTCGCAGCTTGTATTTCGCCCTTCTGATCGTTGCTCTTCTAGGGCCCAGTTTCGGCGAGTCCACCCAGGAGATCAAATCCGTGGGAAAGGACATTTACATCGCAGTGGATCTTTCCGCTTCCATGAATGCCTTTGACGTACAACCCAGCCGCCTGGAGAAGGTCAAATTCGAACTCAAAAAGATCGTCTCGGCATTTAACAGCGATCGCCTGGGGCTCATTATCTTTTCGTCAGAAGCTTTTGTACAATGCCCGCTCACTTATGATCAGAGTGCCCTAAATCTTTTCATTGAAACACTCCACACCAACCTGGTAGAGAGTAACGGCACAGATTTTACCCCGGCACTTAACCTGGCTTTGGAAAAACTAAGCAGCAAAGAGTCCACTATTACACAACAAAAATCAAAAGTAATCCTACTGATCAGTGACGGGGAGGATTTTGGGGATACTACCCGTGAAACCGCCGAACTCATTGAAGCCAGGGGCATAAAACTATTTACCCTGGGTGTGGGAACCTCTGAAGGCAGTACTATCGTTACCCGGGCAGGCGTCAAACGAGACCGGCAGGGAAAAGAGGTGATCTCCAAACTCAACGCCAAAAGTTTGAAGGACGTCGCTACGCTAACTGATGGTAAATATTTTGAGATCAATAGCACTAAAAACGACGTAAATCGTTTAATTAGTACCATCAGTGAAATCGAGGGAGAGTTGCGCGATACCCGAATAATTGATGTTTCCACCAACAAGTACTATTATTTCCTGGGCCTTGCCCTGATCTTTATGTTACTGGACTTTTTGATAAGGATTAATATTATCAGACTATGAGAACGCTCACCATCCTCATACTGGCAGCATCTTTGGGACTGGTTAACGATATAGCCAAAATCAATAAGCTGAAATCAGAAGCTCAGAGATCTTACTTACAGGGAGATTATCAGCACGCTGTGGAGCAGTACCGGATTTTAGTTGATTCTTTTCAGATACAGGAAGAAGGGGTTTTAATGAACTATGCTAATGCCGCTTATTTTTTGTTGAACTTGGACGAAGGCCTGGCAAAAGGCCTGGAGAGCAAAGACGCTGATGAGGCTAAAGCCTCTGCAGGAGATTTAAGTAAAAATCTGGAAACTGCCCAATTCCAATACACCGCACTTTCGCAGAACTTCAACACCAGCGGCCCCATCAGATCCTTGGCCTACAATCAGTTAGGCGTAATGAGCTATCAGCTTTCCGAACAATCAGAAGATGGAGAGGGTCTGCAAGAGGCCAAAGAAATGTTCAAGTCGGCCTTACGCATAAACCCACA